>NZ_JASKYR010000506.1:0-5944 GCF_041028215.1 Streptomyces flavofungini | reverse complement strand
ATCCAGCGCCGGGCGGCACACACAAGCCGCGTGGCTCGTACCGGTTTCGCGGCAACCTCGTTCATCACACGTCCCCCCCCCCCCCCCCCCCCCCCCCCCCGTTCGACAAGGCGTCATGGTGGCGGCCGAGTCGGCCACCGGCCGTCACCGCGGAAGACAGCCGGAGTCGGATCGAGCGCGAGAGCGCACGTTCCGCGCCACCGACCGCCGCCGACCGCCGCGTACTGCCGCCTTGGCACGATAGGCCCGCGGACTCGCGGCGCACATGAACCCACCGTCTGATGGTGTCGTGAGGAATTGAGACCGTGGTATGAGTGCTGATCTATACCGTGGTCTTATACGCGGTCGCTGACTTGGTGTGCTGGTTGCCACCCCAGTATCACGACGGTGGCTACCGGGGACCGATGTGGTGGCGCGTACCTCGCACCGAGGATGGCCGCGTGACCGAGACCATCACGGGGCTGTACATGTCCCCACTGGAAATCCTCGCCGTGCTGGCTGCCCTCGCGCTGACCGTGGTGCGCTGGCTGCCCGCTGCGGCCCGCCCCCTTCTCACGCTCGCTGCCGGGCCGGGTTTCGTGCTGTCCGCGCTCGCGCTTGGCGTGGTGGGCATCCGCTGGCAGATCCTGCCGGTGCTGGTGGGCGGCGCGCTCGCGTTGCCGTTCGCCGTGTCCCCTCTGATACGACGGCACACCGGCCGTCCGGTGTGGCGGGCGCGGTGGTGGCTGGCCATGCCGGGGTCGGTCGTCTGCCTCGTCTTGGCCGCCGCGGGCCCGGTGGCCGCTTGGGCCTTTCCCGTCCCGGCCTTCCCCGAGCCGTCGGGCCGTTTCGCGGTCGGCACCCGCGTGGTGCAGTGGACGGATCCGCACCGCCGCGAGACCTTCACCGCCGACCCGCACGACCGGCGCACGGTCGTGGTGCAGCTTTGGTACCCCGCGCGCAAGAGCCCCGCCGATGCGCGGCGGGCGCAATACCTCGGACGTACGGAACAGGAGGCGCGCACCGTGTCCGACGCCTTCGCCCGTGGGGTGGGCCTGCCGGGCTTCCTGGTCGACGGCGTCCCGCGCGGCCGCTCCCACGCGGTCTTCAACGCCTCGGCGGCGAGTGGGGGCGGCCGGTTGCCGGTGGTGCTGTTCTCTCCCGGGTCAAGCGGAGTGCGCACACAGAACACCGCCTGGGCGGAGGAACTGGCCAGCAACGGCTATGTGGTTGCCGCTCTTGACCACCCGTACGACTCCGCCGCCGTCGTTCTGGCCGACGGCCGGACGGTGCGCTCCAAGACCGCCTCCACCGGCGACCGGGACAGGGATGCCGAGTTGGCGGCCGAATGGACGGCCGTTCGGGCCGCCGACCTCAGCTTCGTCCTCTCCCAACTGGACCGACTGGGCCGAGGAGACATCGAAGACCCGCTGACCGGACGCCTGGACACCGGCCGCGCCGCGGTCACCGGGCATTCCATGGGAGGAGCAGCGGCCCTCCAGGCCGCCCGACAGGACCGCAGGTTCGACGCCGTCATCGATCTGGACGGCTACCCCCACGGCCCCACCACCCCTCCCGCCCGCCAGCCGACGCTCGCGCTCACCGGGGCCATCACCCCTGACACCGACCCGCGCTACCTCCCCCGTCTCACCGAAGCCCTCAAGTCCTCCAGCGCGACGAATTACCGGCTGACCATCCCCGGCGCCGCGCACCTCACCTTCACGGACGGTCCCCTCTACCTGCCGCCCGTGCCCTCGGTCGTCGGCTCACTCGGCCGCAACGAGAGCCCGCGCGTCGTCGCCACCACCACTCTCGCCTTTCTCGACCACACCCTGCGGCACATGCCCGGCGACCTGGCCGGGGCGCTGTCGGCCCACGGCGATCTCAGCGTCTACCGCCCGGGGGGTACCCAGTGACCGGCCCAAGGGCGGCCGACGGGGCGAACGCGGCGGGGGCGGCGCCCGCAACGGACGCCGCCCTGCACTGCACTGACCGGGGGTTACTTGACGTTGACGCCGGTCCAGGCGTCGGCCACACGCTTGTACTCGGTGGAGTTCGCGCCGTACAGGTCCTTCGCGGCGCGCAGCGTGCCCTTGCGGGCCGCCTTGTAGTTGGTGGTCGACGTGAAGTACGTGGTCAGGGCCTTGTACCAGATCTTCTCGGCCTTGGCGCGTCCGATGCCGAGCACCTTGGTGCCGTCGGCGGTGGGCGAGTTGTACTCAACGCCGTTGATCCGCTTCTTGCCGCTGCCCTCGGAAAGAAGGTAGAAGAAGTGGTTGGCGATGCCCGAGGAGTAGTGGACATCCACGTCACCGGCGCGGGAGCTCCACTTGTCCAGGGAGTCGCCGTCCTTGGAGGGCTTGTCCATGTAGCGCAGCGGGGTGCCGTTGCCGTTGATGTCGATCTTCTCGCCGATGAGATAGTCGCCGACGTCCTTGGAGTTCTTGGCGTTGAACTCCACGGCCGTGGCGAAGATGTCGGAGGTGGCCTCGTTCAGGCCGCCGGACTCACCGCTGTACTCCATGTTGCCGGTCGCCGAGGTGACGCCGTGGGTCATCTCGTGGGCCGCGACGTCGATCGAGGTCAGGGGCTTCTTGTTGCCCTGGCCGTCGCCGTAGGTCATGCAGAAGCAGCTGTCGTCCCAGAAGGCATTGATGTAGCCGTTGCCGAAGTGGACGCGCGAGGTGGCGCCCTTGCCGTCGCCGTTGATGCCCTTGCGGCCGTGCACGGACTTGTAGTAGTCCCAGGTGAGCTGGGCACCGTAGGCGGCATCGACGGCGGCGGTCTGCGCGCTCGTGGGCTTGCCGTTGCCCCAGACGTTGTTGGAGTCCTTGAAGAGCTTGCCGGTGCCGCTCTGCGCGTGCTTCAGGTCGAAGGTGCGGTGGCCGCCGCGGGCCTTGTCGGTCAGCTCGTAGCCGCTCGTGACCTTCTTGGTGCCGATCGTGACCTTGCCGCTGTACTGGCTGTTGCCGGTGCCGTTCTCGATGGCCTGGTGCTCGTACAGCTTCTTGCCGGTCGCGGCATCCGTGATGACGTGCAGACGGCTGGGCGTGCCGTCCTTCTGCACACCGGTGACGACGGTCTCGTAGGCCAGGGTGGGCTTGCCGTCGGCCGCCCAGATCACCTTGCGCGGCGACTGCGCCTCGGCCTTCGCGGTCTTCGCCTGCGCGGCGCTCGACTCGGCGGCCTTGACGGCGGAGGACTTGGCCACCTTCGCGTCGGTGGTGGCGACCTTGACCGTGGCCTCGGTCGCCTTGGTGACGCTCTTCACCTCGCCGTTCTTCGCGGTGTGCACGACGAGGTCGCCGCCGAGGACGGGCAGGCCGTCGTAGGTGCGCTCGTAGCGGGTGTGGGTGGTGCCGTCGGCGTCCTTGACGACGTCGCGGACGACGAGCTTCTCCTTGGCACCGAGACCGATCTTGTCGGCGGTCGCCGATCTGTCGGCGTTCGCGTCTTGGAGCAGGTCCGCGCGGGCCGACACCGAGAGGGCGACGGGAGAACCGGACGGCTCGGTGTCCTTGTCCGGCTGGGCGGAGGCGCCGGTGGTCAGCCCGGTGGCGAGCAGCGCTCCGGCGGCGACGGCGGTGGCGATCGCGAGCGTCGAACGCTTACGGGATATGTGAGAAGTCACGCGGGCTCCATCTGTGGGGTGCCCGGGAGGCACGGAGCGCCGCCCGAACCGGAAGAAGACGCGATGCGGGCGTGCAGCGTGGTGCTGTACGTGCAGCGTGTTGCGGGGAAGCGTGCCACTCGAAGCAGGTACATGTCAGCATTTTGCCTGGATGTTGGCCGGATATGGTCCGTTGAGCGATCGTCGACATACGCATTGCGAACAGATTGTTTGCAGGACTGCACCGACAACGCGCGCGTTCGCGCAGAGGTGTTGAACACTCGGGACGACGGCGCGCCTCGGCGGTGCGGGCGCCGACGAAGAACACCGGCTTCGAACCGGACGTCGTTCACTCCATGTGCACCTGCGTCTATGCGGGCCAGGCGAGGTGCCGTATGTAATGAGACCACGCCGCCAACACCATGCAGGCGGCGGATACTCCACCGAGCGCCATGACCGTGGACGGGGAGCTGTGGTCCAGGACCACCCCACCGGCAAACGCCCCGAGCGAGAAGGTCGCCTGGAAGGAGGCGGTGAACAGTACGGAAGCGGCCTCCGGTGTGTGCGGCGTCGCCTTGGTGAACCAGGTCTGGGACGAGACGGGCACGGCCCCGTAGGCGACACCCCAGACGATCAGCGAGGCAAGGGCACCGGTCAGCGAGCGTCCCACAAGCGGCAGCAGCAGGGTGACCACCGCGATCAGCCCCGCCGCCAGGCCGAAGGTGGCATGCGGTCGGCGGGTGACCATCGCGCCGCCCAGGAAGTTGCCGACGATGCCTGCGGCTCCATAGATGAGCAGAAGGAGGGTGATCTGCCGCGAGTCCGAGTGGGTGACCTGTTCCAGGAACGGGGTCACGTAGGTGTACGTCCCGAAGTGCGCGAAGACGATGAGAAAGGTCAGCAGCAGCGCATAGCGCGTGTGCACGCCGCGGAACGTGGTGTGCAGGACGCTCAGCCGGGTGGCCTCGACGGGTGGAAGGGGCGGTACGACCAGGCACAGCATGATGAGCACCCCGAGCGTCAGCGCGCCCATCACGACGAACGTCACCCGCCAGCCCGCGAGGTCGCCGATGAAGGTCCCCGCCGGTACACCGAGGGCCGAACCCAGGGGCACCGCGGAGAAGATGACCGCGGTCGCCCGGCCCACCGACGCGGCGGGCACCAGGCGTTCGGCCAGTCCGGCCCCGATCGACCAGAAGCCGCCGATGGTGACGCCCACCAGGACGCGGGAGACCAGGACGAACCAGTAGTTGGGTGCGGCAGCGGCCAGGAAGTTGGCCAGGGCCAGCAGGAGTATGAAGACGCAGAGCATGAGTCGGCGGTCCCTACGTGCGGTCGCCGCTGTGACCACGGGCGCCGAGGCCGCCGCGAGAAGTCCGGGCATGGTCATCATCAGCCCCGCCATCCCGTCGGAGATGGTGAAACTGGACCCGATCGAGGTCAGCAGCCCAATGGGCAGGATCTCGGTGGTGACGATCGAGAAGAGCCCCAGTGTCACGGAGGTGACGGCCAGCCAGCCCACCAGGGGCGACCGAGTCGGTAAGGGCGTGTCACTGGGGCGGCTGGTGTGGGTGTGGGTGCCGGTGTGGGAGTGGGAGTGGGTGCCGGTGGTTGTCGAGGGCATGCGCCATGGATTCCGTTCTGCGGAGCGGCGATCACTGGGCGACCAGTTCAGCAGGGGGCACCGGGCGGGGCTGGCAGTTCTGCGACGGCACCCCTGTCGGCGCGGGTCATGTCGCGGAACTGCCAGTGCGGCGTTAGGGCTTCGCGGCCAGCAGTGGTTGCCGCAGCCGCAGCATGACCACAGCCATGATCGTGGCCGTCTCTATGATCTTCGTTGCGGAGATCCACTGGTCGGCCGGGAGGCGTCATGACACTGCAGATGAAGTTGAGCGCGATCACGCTCGACTGCCCCGACCCGCTGGCGCTCGCGGATTTCTATGGGCGGGCCACCGGTTTCGCCCCGCATCCGAAGTCGGACTCCGCCTTCGCGGGTCTGATACGCGAGGACGGACTCTTCCTCGGTTTCCAGCGGGTCGAGGACTACCGGGCTCCGCGCTGGCCCGGCCAGACGGTCCCCCAGCAGGCGCACCTCTGCTTCGACGTCGCGGACCTGGACGAGGCCGAGGCGCTGCTGCTGGAGCTGGGCGCGGGCAAACCGGACCACCAGCCGCACGAGATCACCAGGGCCCGAGTCCTCACCGACCCGGCCGGTCACCCCTTCTGCATCTGCGGGCCTTCCGTTCAGAGCTCCGTATCGTCGTAGAGCGGGTCGGGTTCGCGGATGTGGCTGGCGGCCTGCACCGCTCGCGGGAGCGGTGCAGGGCAGCGGTGTTGGGGTGTGTCGGGTTGGTG
>NZ_JASKYR010000505.1:0-6459 GCF_041028215.1 Streptomyces flavofungini | reverse complement strand
GCCCCGGACCCCGCTCCTCAAACGCCGGAGGGGCTGAAGATGCAGCCCCTCCGGCGTTTCAGCGCAGCGCCCGCTCCACCAGTTGCGTCCACTGGGTCACCACCCGTTCCCGCCGTGCCCCGTCATCCGTGAGCAGGTTCGCGAGGCCCAGGCCGCGGGCCATGTCCAGGAGGCCCTGGATGGTCTCCCGGACGCCGGGGACTGACTCGTCGGCGCCGAGGAGTTCCACCGCGATGCGGTGCGTCTCGCGGCCGACGCGGGATTCCAGCTCCGTGACCCGGCCCCCGAGCTGCGGCTCGTTCGACGCGGCCACCCAGAGGTGGAGCGCCGCGCGGAAGAGCGGACCCGTGTAGAGGTCGACCAGGGCGGCGACGACGGACGCCCTGTCCTGCGCGGGCAGGGCACGCAGCGCCGTGGAGCGCTGCTCGGCGACGTACTCGACGGCCGCGGTGAAGAGGTCCTCCCGGGTCGGGAAGTGGTGCTGCGCCGCGCCCCGCGAGACCCCGGCCCGCTCGGCGACGACCGAGACCGTGGAGCCCGCCCAGCCGTGCTCGGCGAGGCAGGACACGGCGGCCTCCAGGAGCCGCTGCCGCGTCGCGCGGCTGCGGTCCTGCTTGGGCGAGCGGTCCGCGGCGGTCACAGCACCCATGGGCGCTCCCGTCGTTCGAGGAACGCCGTCATCCCCTCGCTCGCCTCGGCGGAGCCGAAGAGCCGCGCGGACAGGGCGACGACAGCGTCCGAGTGGTCGTCGAATGCGTCGAGCACCCTAGCCGTGAGCAGCCGCTTCGTCTCGCCCAGGGCTCCCGGCGCCGCCTTGCGGAGCCCGTCGAGCATCGGGGCGAGCGCGGCGTCGACGTCCTCCGCGCAGGCCGTGACGAGGCCGATCCGCGCCGCCTCCGCGGCATCGAAGCGCTCCCCCGTCAGGCAGTACCGGGAGGCGGCGCCCGGGTCGAGGCGGGGCAGCAGCGTCAGGGAGATCACGGCGSGYGCGACRYGGGGGCGGACCTCGGTGAGCGCGAAGGACGCGCCGGGTCCCGCCACCGCCATGTCGCACGCGCCGAGCAGCCCGAGCCCGCCCGCCCTGACGTGCCCCGTGACCCGGGCGACCACCGGTGTGGGCAGCTCAAGGATCTGCCGCAGGAGCCGTACGAAGGCCTCAGGGGCGGGCGGCGCCTTGAGGTCGGCGCCCGAGCAGAACGTCGTGCCGGTGTGGGTGAGCAGGACCGCGCGGACCCCGGGGTCCCGGCCGAGGTCGCCGAGCGCCTCGGAGAGGGCGCCCACCAGGTCGGCCGAGAGCGCGTTGCGGCGCTCGGGGAAGTCCAGGGTGACGGTGACGACGCCGCGCGCCGGTGACGAGACGACCAGGCCCATCTCGGGCTCCTCTCCGGGTACGACGCCTTCAGTACGACTTCGGCAGGCCCAGCGTCTGGTGGGAGACGTAGTTCAGGATCATCTCCCTGCTGACCGGGGCGATCCTCGCCACCCGCGAGGCCACGATCAGCGAGGCGAGGCCGAACTCCTTGGTGAGGCCGTTGCCGCCGAGGGTGTGCACGGCCTGGTCGACGGCCTTCACGCAGGCGTCGGCGGCGGCGAGCTTGGCCATGTTGGCGGCCTCGCCCGCGCCCATGTCGTCGCCGTCGTCGTAGAGGCGGGCGGCCTTCTGCATCATCAGGCGGGCCAGCTCGATCTCGATGTGGGACTGGGCCAGGGGGTGTGCGATGGCCTGGTGGGCGCCGATGGGAGTCTTCCAGACGGTGCGTTCCCTGGCGTACACGGTGGCGCGCTCCAGGGCGAAGCGGGCCATGCCGAGGGAGAACGCGGCCGTCATGATCCGCTCGGGGTTGAGGCCCGCGAAGAGCTGGAGCAGACCCGCGTTCTCGTCGCCGACGAGCGCCTCCGGGGGCAGCCGCACATCGTCAAGCGTCAGCTCGAACTGCTTCTCCGCCGCCTGGAGTTCCATCGCGATCTGAGAGCGCTGGAAGCCCGGGGTGTCGCGCGGGACGATGAACAGGCACGGTTTGAGGCTGCCGGTGCGGGCGTCCGAGGTGCGGCCGACGATCAGGGTGGCGTCGGCGATGTCCACGCCGGAGATGAAGACCTTGCGGCCGGTCAGGAGCCAGTCGCCGGAGTCGGGGTCGCGGCGGGCCGTGGTGGTGATGCGGTGGGAGTTGGAGCCCGCGTCGGGTTCGGTGATGCCGAAGGCCATGGTGCGCGAGCCGTCGGCGAGCCCCGGCAGCCAGGCCCGCTTCTGCTCCTCGGTGCCGAACCGGGCGATGACGGTGCCGCAGATCGCGGGCGAGACGACCAGCATCAGGAGCGGGCAGCCCGCCGCGCCCAGCTCTTCCAGGACGATGGAGAGCTCGGCCATGCCGCCGCCTCCGCCGCCGTACTCCTCAGGCAGGTTCACGCCCAGGTACCCCAGTTTCGCGGCGTCCGCCCACAGCTCCTCGGGGTGGCCCCCGTCCTGGGTGACGCGGGTCAGGTAGGCGCGGCCGTACCGCTTGCCGAGGGCCGCGACGGCGGCGCGCAGGGCCTGGTGCTCCTCGGTTTCGAGGACAGTGCTGCGAGCGGTGCTCATGAGCGTGATTCCTCCTGGACGACGGCGAGCAGCGCGCCGACCTCGACCTGGCGGCCGGTCGCGGCGTGCAGGGCGGTGAGCGTGCCGGAGGCGGGAGCGGTGATGCGGTGCTCCATCTTCATGGCCTCCAGCCAGATGAGGGGCTGCCCGGCGGTGACCCGGGCCCCTTCGGCGAGTCCTTCGGCGACGCGTACGACGGTGCCGGGCATCGGGGCGAGCAGGGAGCCGGGCTCGCGGCGGGCGGTGGGTTCGGGGAGCAGGGGCAGCGGGGTCAGGGCCGTGTGGCCGCGCGGTGAGGTGACGTGCACCCGGCCTGTGGTGCCGCCGTACCGCGTGACCTCGTACGTCCTGCGTACGCCGTCGGCTTCGAGGACGACCCGGGCGGCGCTCACGTCGAGCACCCGGACCCCGTCGGCCCGCCATCCCTCGCGGGTGTGGTCGTAGCGCACCTCGTGCTCGGTGCCGTCCGGTTCGGTGCGCCAGCGCTTGAGGTGCGGCTGTGAGCGGAGGTTGCGCCAGCCGCCGAACCGGGAGCGGCCGTGCGCGTCGGCGAGTGAGGCGGCCAGTGGGGCGAGCGGGTCGGGGGCGGCGCGGGCGAGGTCGGCGGCGTACCGGTCGTAGAAGCCGGTGTCCATGCGCGCCTCGGTGAACTCCGGGTGCCGCAGGGAGCGTACGAGCAGGTCGCGGTTGGTGACGGGGCCGTGCAGGGCGGCCCGTTCCAGGGCGCCCGCGAGGCCGCGCACGGCCTGCTCGCGGGTCGGCGCGTGCACGACGGCCTTGGCGAGCATCGCGTCGTAGTGCACGCCGACGGTGTCGCCGTCGGTGTACCCGGTGTCCAGGCGGACGCCCGGCACGTCGATCCGGTGCAGGGTGCCGGTCTGCGGGGCCCAGTCTGCGGCGGGGTCCTCGGCGTAGAGGCGGGCCTCCACGGCGTGGCCGCGCGCGGGCGGCGGCTCCTCGTCGAGGGCGCGGCCCTCGGCCACCTGGATCTGGAGCGCCACCAGGTCAAGGCCGAACACCGCCTCGGTCACGGGGTGTTCCACCTGGAGGCGGGTGTTCATCTCCAGGAAGTGCGCGCGTCCCCCGGCGACGAGGAACTCCACCGTGCCCGCGCCCCGGTAGCCGGTCACGCGGGCCGCCCGTACGGACCGTTCGTGCAGCTCGGCGACGAGGCCGGGGGCGAGGCCCGGCGCGGGCGACTCCTCGATGACCTTCTGGTGCCTGCGCTGGAGGGTGCAGTCGCGGGTGCCGAGCGCCCACACCGTGCCGTGCGCGTCGGCCATGACCTGCACCTCGATGTGGCGCCCGCCCTCGATGAACGGCTCGGTGAACACCTCGCCGTCGCCGAAGGCGCTCGCCGCCTCCGCGCGCGCGGCCGTCAGCTCCGCCGCCAGGTCGGCCAGCGCGCGGACGACGCGCATGCCGCGCCCGCCACCACCGGCCGCCGCCTTCACCAGGACCGGCAGGTCGCCCTCGGTGACCTCGGTGAGCGGTGCGATGCCGAGGAGTTCCTTGGCGCGGGTCTTGGAGGCCATCGCCTCGATCGCCTCGGGCGGCGGGCCGATCCAGGTCAGGCCCGCGTCGAGGACCGCGCGGGCGAACCCCGCGTTCTCGGAGAGGAAGCCGTAGCCGGGGTGGACGGCGTCGGCGCCGGCGGTCTGCGCCGCCTTCACGATGAGCTCGCCGCGGAGATAGGTGTCGGCGGGCGCCGCGCCCGGCAGCCGTACCGCCGCGTCGGCCGCCCGGACGTGCAGGGCGTCCGCGTCGGCGTCGGAGTACACGGCGACCGTGGCGATGCCGAGGTCGCGGCAGGTGCGGAAGACGCGGCAGGCGATCTCGCCGCGGTTGGCCACAAGAACGGACTTGATCGTCGTCACTGTCGTCACTGCCTCACATCCGGAAGACGCCGAAGCCGCCGCGCGCGCCCTCGAAGGGGGCCGTGTGGAGCGCGGACAGGCACAGGCCGAGCACGGTGCGGGTGTCCCGCGGATCGATGACGCCGTCGTCGTAGAGCCGCCCGGAGAGGAACATCGGCAGGGACTCGGACTCGATCTGCCGCTCCACCATCGCGCGCAGCGCGGCGTCGGCCTCGTCGTCGTAGGGCTGCCCCTTCGCCGCGGCCGACTGCCTGGCGACGATCGAGAGGACGCCCGCGAGCTGCTGCGGGCCCATCACGGCCGACTTGGCGCTCGGCCAGGCGAAGAGGAAGCGGGGGTCGTAGGCGCGCCCGCACATGCCGTAGTGCCCGGCGCCGTAGGAGGCGCCCATCAGGACGGAGAGGTGCGGTACGCGCGAGTTGGAGACGGCGTTGATCATCATGGCGCCGTGCTTGATGATGCCGCCCTGCTCGTACTCCTTGCCGACCATGTAGCCGGTGGTGTTGTGCAGGAAGAGCAGCGGTATGTCGCGCTGGTTGGCGAGCTGGATGAACTGGGCCGCCTTCTGTGACTCCGCGCTGAACAGCACGCCCTGGGCGTTGGCGAGGATGCCGATCGGATAGCCGTGCAGCGCGGCCCAGCCGGTCACGAGCGAGCTTCCGTACAGCGGCTTGAACTCGTCGAAGTCGGAGCCGTCGACGATCCGGGCGATGACCTCGCGCGGGTCGAAGGGCTTCTTCAGGTCGCCGGGGACGATGCCGAGCAGCTCGTCCTCGGCGTACTTGGGCGGCTCGACGGTCAGCGGGTCGGGGTCGGCGTGCGCCTTGCGCCAGTTGAGGCGGGCGACGACGCGGCGGGTCTGGCGCAGCGCGTCGTGCTCGTCCTCGGCGAGATGGTCGGCGAGGCCGGAGGTACGGGCGTGCATCTCGGCGCCGCCGAGCGATTCGTCGTCGCTCTCCTCGCCGGTCGCCATCTTCACCAGCGGCGGCCCGCCGAGGAAGACCTTGGCGCGCTCCTTGACCATGATCACGTGGTCGCTCATGCCGGGTACGTAGGCGCCGCCCGCCGTGGAGTTGCCGAAGACGACGGCGATGGTCGGGATACCGGCCGCCGAGGACTGCGTGAGGTGCTTGAAGAGGGCGCCGCCCGGGATGAAGATCTCCTTCTGCGACGGCAGGTCCGCGCCGCCCGACTCCACCAGGTGGATCGACGGCAGCCGGTTGGCGTGCCCGATCTCGTGCGCCCGGAACGCCTTCTTCAGCGTCCAGGGGTTGGACGCGCCGCCCCTGACCGTCGGGTCGTTGGCGGTGATCAGGCACTCGACGCCCTCGACGACCCCGATGCCGGTCACCATCGAGGCGCCCACGGGGTACTCGCTGCCCCAGGCGGCCAGCGGGGACAGTTCGAGGAACGGGGTGTCGGGGTCAAGGAGCAGTTCGATGCGCTCGCGCGCGAGCAGCTTGCCCCGCTTCCGGTGGCGCTGGACGTACTTCTCGCCGCCGCCATCGAGTGCCTTGGCCTGTTCGGTGCCGAGCTCGGCAAGGCGCTCCAGCATGGCCGCGCGGTGCTCGGCGTACTCGGCGCCCGCCGGGTCCAGCGCGGAGGCGATGACGCTCATCCCCGCACCTCCGGCGTCTCCGGCGTCGCGCTCGGGCTGTCCGTGCTCACAGCAGTACCTCCGGTATGTCCAGGTGACGGGCGCGCAGCCACTCGCCGAGGCCCTTGGCCTGCGGGTCGAAGCGGGCCTGGGACGCGACGCCCTCGCCGAGCAGGCCCTCGACGACGAAGTTCAGGGCGCGCAGGTTGGGCAGGACGTGCCGGACGACGCGCAGCCCGGCCGTCTCGGGGAGCAGGGCGCGGAACCGGTCCTCCGTCAGCTCGTGGGCGAGCCACCGCCAGGCCTCCTCCGACCGCACCCACACGCCGACGTTCGCGTCGCCGCCCTTGTCGCCGCTGCGGGCTCCGGCGACGCGGCCGAGGGGGGCGCGGCGGGTGGGACCCGGG
>NZ_JASKYR010000504.1:0-5705 GCF_041028215.1 Streptomyces flavofungini | reverse complement strand
GCCCCGGTGAGGTCGACGAGGACCGCCGTCAGCGCGTCCCGGTCCAGGTGGAGGCCGACCGCGTGACCGGCCTCCGGCACCAGACGCAGCACCGTGCGCGGCTTCCCGCCCGTCGAGGCGCGCCGCCCCGCCTCCGCCGCGAGCCCCTCGCCCCGCAGCCGGGCGGTGATCTTGCTGACCGCCTGCGGGGTGAGCCCGGTGCGCTCGGCGAGTTCGAGGCGGCTGATGCCCGCCGTACCCGCCGAGCGCAGCAGATCGAGCACCAGCGCGGCGTTGTGGCCGCGCAGCACCGGCAGGTTCACCCCGGAGCAGATCCTGTTTCCGTACGACTTCACCAGGCCATTGTCCCGCCCGCTTGCACTTTGGCAACACCGTTGCTTAAGTGGACGGCATGACTGGTACAGGTGCTGTGACCGGCACGGACCCCAAGGGCTCACCCCTCCGCGTCGGCCTGGTCGGGTACGGCCTCGCGGGCTCCGTCTTCCACGCCCCGCTGATCGCCGCCACCGAGGGCCTCGCGCTCGACACGGTCGTGACGTCGAACGAGGAGCGGCGGGCGCAGGCCCGCGCCGAGTTCGGCGACGGCCTGCGCTTCGCGGCCTCGCCCGACGAGCTGTGGGACCGCGCGGACGAACTCGACCTGATCGTCGTCGCCTCCCCGAACAAGACCCATGTGCCGCTCGCCACCGCCGCCCTCAAGGCGGGCCTGCCGGTCGTCGTCGACAAGCCCCTCGCGGGCACGGCGGCCGAGGCGCGCGAGCTCGCCTCGCTCGCCGACGAGCGCGGCCTGCTCCTGTCCGTCTTCCAGAACCGCCGCTGGGACAACGACTTCCGCACCCTGCGCAAGCTGCTCGCGGACGGCGACCTCGGCGACGTATGGCGCTTCGAGTCCCGCTTCGAGCGCTGGCGCCCGCGCCCCAAGGGCGGCTGGCGCGAGTCCGGCGACCCCGAGGAGATCGGCGGCCTCCTGTACGACCTGGGCAGCCACGTCGTCGACCAGGCCCTGACCCTCTTCGGCCCGGCGGCGCGCGTGTACGCGGAGTCGGACGTGCGCCGCCCCGGCGCCGAGGCGGACGACGACACCTTCATCGCGGTGACGCACGCCAGCGGCGTCCGCTCCCACCTGTACGTGAGCGCCACGACGGCCCAGCTCGGCCCCCGCTTCCGCGCCCTGGGCAGCCGCGCGGGCTACGTGAAGTACGGCCTCGACCCCCAGGAGGCCGCCCTGCGCGAGGGCGACCGCCCGTCGGCGGGGGCCCCGTGGGGCGAGGAGCCCCAGTCGATGTGGGGCACGATCGGCGCCGGGGAGTCCCCGGCGACCGGCGGCGGCCGCCCGGTGCCGACCCTGCCCGGCGACTACCCCGCGTACTACGCGGCGGTCGCCGCGGCCCTGCGCGGCACCGGCGAGAACCCCGTGACGGCGCACGAGGCCGCCGCGGCCCTGGACGTCCTTGAGGCGGCACGCCGCTCGGCCCGCGACGGTGTGACGGTGACGCTGTGAACACCACGCCGCCCGTGCCCTCGCCGGACGCGGCCCCCACGGTCGGCGAACTGGAAGCCCAGGAGCGCCGCCTGGTCCTGACCCGCTTCACGCACGACGACGCGTGGGCGCTCGGCTCGCTCCTGGTGGACCTCGCCCGCGAGCGCGGCGCCCCCGTGGCGATCGACATCACCCGCGGCGGCCAGCAGCTCTTCCACGCGGCACTGCCCGGCTCCACCCCGGACAACGACGCCTGGCTGACCCGCAAACGCCGCGTCGTCGAGCGCTACGCCGCCTCCTCCCTCCTGGTCGGCACCCGCTTCCGCGCCAAGGGCACGACCTTCGAGGACTCCTCGCGCCTCGACCCGGACAGGTACGCGGCCCACGGCGGCGCGTTTCCCCTCACGGTCGAGGGCGCGGGAGTCATCGGAGTGGCAGCGGTCTCGGGCCTGCCGCAACTGGCGGACCACGCACTGGTGGTGGAGGCGCTGGAGCGGTTCACCACCAGCTAGCCGGGACAGCCATACCGGACCCTCGGCCCTCGACCCTCGGCCTTCTGGGTCCGGCTACGCCCCCTTCAGCTCCTGCCGCTGCCGCCCGAGGCCCTCGATCTCCAGTTCCACCACGTCCCCGGCGCGCAGGTACGGCTTCGGTTCCGGGTGGCCCATGGCGACGCCCGCGGGCGTGCCCGTGTTGATGACGTCGCCCGGGTACAGCGTCATGAACTGGCTCACGTAGCGCACGACCTCGCCCACCGGGAAGATCTGGTCGGCGGTCGTGCCGTCCTGCTTGAGGTCGCCGTTGACCCAGAGCCTCAGCGGGAGGGCCTGCGGGTCGGGTACCTCGTCGGGGGTGACGAGCCAGGGGCCCAGCGGGTTGAACGTCTCGCAGTTCTTGCCCTTGTCCCAGGTACCGCCGCGCTCGATCTGGAACTCCCGCTCCGACACGTCGTGCGCCACCGCGTACCCCGCCACATGCGCGAGCGCGGACTCGGCCGACTCCAGGTAGCGGGCCGTACGTCCGATGACCACGGCCAGCTCCACCTCCCAGTCGGTCTTCAGCGAGCGGCGCGGCACGAGCACGGTGTCATCGGGGCCAACGACGGTGTCCGCCGCCTTGAAGAAGACGACGGGCTCGGCGGGCGGCTCGGCGCCGGTCTCGCGGGCGTGGTCGTGGTAGTTGAGGCCGATGCACACGACCTTGCCGATCCGCCCCACCGGCGGCCCGACCCGCAGCCCTTTCGCGTCGAGAACCGGCAGGTCACCGGCGTCCGCGGCGGCCCTGATCCGGTCGAGGGCCGCCGCGTCGGCGAGCACGCTCCCGTCGATGTCGGCGACGACCCCCGACAGGTCCCTGAGGGTCCCTTCGGCGTCGAGCAGCGCGGGGCGCTCCGCCCCTGCCGTACCGACTCGCAGCAGCTTCATCGTCTGACTCCCTTGGTCGAGTCGTGACCTACGTGATCACGTGGCCCGGCCGATGGGTGCGGCCATCGGAGGTTTGGCCGATCGTCCAAGGTCGGCGTCCGCTCCGCAATACCCCGTTCACGTACTGGACCTTTACGGCCCGGTAGCCCGGCGAGCGCCCGGCGCCTCGGCGCCGGGCCGCCCGGCCTCAGACTGCGGTCGCCAGGGCCGCCGCACCGGCCGGGACATCGCGGTACAGGAACGCCCGCTCCACCGCGCTCCAGGTCGTGCTCGTCACCACGTACAGCGCGGCGGCCAGTGGCACCACAGCGACGGTGAACAGAGTCATGAACGACATCAGCGGCATCACCTTCATCATCGCCCCCATCCCGGGCACCTGCTGCTCCCCGCTGGACGGCTGCCGCGTGGCCGCCATCTGCCGCTTGGTCCGCCGGAAGTTGAAGGTCGCCACGGCCGCGACGACCGCGAACAGCACCAGGTAGACGAGGCCCGAGGGACCGAAGATCCCGCCGTCGCCCAGCGCGTCGGCCCACCGGCCGCCCAGCGGCGCGTCGACGAGGGTGTGCCCGAGCAGCCCGTTCGCCTCGCCGCCGATGCTGGAGCTGGAGAACAGGTGGTAGAGCAGGAAGAACGCGGGGAGCTGGAAGAGGCTCGGCAGGCACCCGGAGAGCGGCGAGACCTTCTCCTTCGCGTGCAGCTCAAGGACGGCCTTCTGCAACCGCTCCGGGTTCTTCGCGTGCTTCTCGCGCAGCTCCGCGATCTGCGGCGACAGCTTGGCGCGCGCCTTCTGGCCACGGGCCGACGCCCGCGACAGCGGGTGCACGAGGAGCCGTACGCAGGCCGTGAACAGCACGATCGCGGCGGCGGTCGCCGAGCCGTGGAAGAGCGGTTCGACGGCGTCGGCGATGTGCTCGACCAGGCCGGCGAACACGGACATGAAGGAGGAGAAGAGATCAGAGATGTCGGACATGGAGAAGCCCTCCGGGGGGTCTCGTCGTGCCGGGAGTGAGGATCAGCTCGGCATGACGACCCGCGCGGGGCCCAGCGCTCTACGAGCGAGAACGCGTGCTCTGCGAGAGAGAGGTGGCGTGCCCTACGCGGCCGTCAGGAGGGCACGGCCGGGTGCTCGGGGGCGCCTGCGCCCCCTGGCGTCGGGATCGCGCTGGGGCAGGAAGGCCGTACGCCGCTCCCGGTCGCGGATGGCCGTGCGCACCTTGGTGCGGGGCACGACGGGCGCGCAGCGCGCGGCGATCACGGAGCAGACGGCGAGCGCGGACCCCGCGGCGGCGGTCGCGGCGAGCGCGACGGCGGCGGTGAGGCTGCCGGTGTCGACGAGGACGACCTCGACGAGGAGGAACAGGAGCAGCAGCGCGGGACGTACGGCGGCCTTGCCACCGCTGATCATGTCGCGCACAGTCGTTCCTCCTCCCGGTCCGGCACCGGCACCGGCACTGACGTATCGCCGTACTGGCGTACCGACGTACTGCCGTATCGACGTACTGCCGTTATACAGGATCGCTCAGGTCCGGCTGAAGGAGCCGTGGGCGCCGTCCCCCAGCGGGTCCCGCGCGAGGACCTCCTCGTCCGCCCGCTCATCCACGCGTCCGGCAGGACCCGCGTACGACACCACCAGCGCCACGGCCAGATTCAGTACGAGCGCGACGATCCCGGCGTTCACGCCGAAGACGGGGTCGTGCCCGCTGAAGACGAGCGCGCAGACGACCGCGACCCCCACGACGAGCCCGCTCAGCGCCCCCACGAGGGTCAGCCGCCGCCACACCAGACCGATGAGCAGCATGGGTACGAGCTGCGCCATGCCCTCGTAGGAGATGAGGGAGAGCCGTACGAGGGTGTTGGGCGCCGCGTAGGTGAGGACGAGGGCGAGGGCGCCCGCGATGACGACCACGCCCTGCGAGGCCAGCTTCTGGCGCCGCTGCCCGCGCCACCGGGGCAGCAGGGACAGCACACTGCTCCCCCACATCGTGCCGATGACCAGCATGAACACCGCCATCGGCACGATGGAGGAGAGCGCGGCGGCGACCCCGATGACGCCGACGGCCCACGCGGGCAGCGAGTCGACGACGAGCTTGAAGAGCGCGAGGTTGGACTCCGCGCCGACGAGCCCCGGCACGACGAAGAGGGCGGCCATGCCGAGGAGCATGGGGACGAAGAGCAGCACGTTGTAGGCGGGCAGCCAGATGGCGTTGCGCCGCAGCCCGTCGGCGCTGCGGGCGCCCAGATACCCGGCGACGGTGGTGGGGAAGATGACGACCGTCAGGGCGTTGAGCAGCGAGGTCGTGGCGAACCAGGCCTCTCCGTACTGGCTGCCGCCGCTCCCCGGCAGCGTCAGCCAGTCGCTCTTCTCCCTGACCACCCGGTCGAGGAAGTCCCCGTAGCCGTCGAAGTAGTGGAGGGGCACATAGACGATGAGGAAGGCGAGAGTCCCGACGACGAGCACGTCCTTCAGTACCGACACCCAGGCGCTGCCGCGCAGCCCGCTGACCACCACGAAGCCGGTGGTCACGGCGAAGCCGATGAAGTAGGCCCAGTTCAGGCTGATGGCGCCGTAGGAGATGGTGGAGACGACGACGCCCATGCCGGTGATCTGGAGCTGGATGTACGGCAGCAGGAAGACGGTGACGAGCAGGGCGACACCGGCGCCGAGCCATGGCCGCCCGTACCGGTGGGCGACCATGTCGGAGATGCTGACGAGACCGTGGCGCCGGGCGTAGGACCAGAGCATGGGTCCGACGACSTAGCCGACGGCGTACCCGCAGGACATGTACGCGACGACGTACAGC
>NZ_JASKYR010000503.1:0-5662 GCF_041028215.1 Streptomyces flavofungini | reverse complement strand
ACTCGGCGGGGGCCGGGGCGGAGGCGTCGCGTCGGGCCAGCGCCCCGTACACGAGCGCGGAGACCAGTGCGCCGAGCAGGGTGAGGTCGCCACCGCCGAGGGGTGCCACCAGCGGCCCGGTCCACAGCTCGGAGTCGCAGGTGAGCGCGGCGAAGGTCATGCCGGCGGCGAGGGCGGCCATCCCGGCGGGGTGGAATCCGGCGCGGTACCAGTAGGCGCCGCCGGGCCCCGGGGTGTGCAGCGCTCCGGTGTCGTAGTGGCAGCGGCGCAGCAGCATGTCGGCGAGGAAGACCCCGCCCCAGGGCGCGAACACGATGATCAGCAGGGAGAGGAAGCCGAGCAGCGACTCGGTGAAGTCCGTCAGGAAGAGCGCGCCCAGCGAGCCGAGCGCGGTGACGACGACGCTGATGACGATGGCCTTGGCGCGCGTCCAGGGCACACCGAGGACCTGGAGGTTCAGGCTGGAGGAGTAGAGGGTGAGGATCGAGTTGGTGACCGAGCCGCCCAGTACGAGGATCAGGAAGAGCGGCTTGAACCATCCGGGGAGCAGTCCCTCGACCCCGGCGACCGCGTCGGTCATGTCGGCCTGGCTCGCGGCGGCGACGCCCGCGATGCCGAGCGCCACGGAGGAGAGCAGTCCGCCGAGCGCCCCGGACAGGGTGATCGAGCGCAGGGAGGTGTCCGGCGGCAGATAGCGGGTGTAGTCGGCGGGCATCGGCAGGTACGAGAAGGGGCCCGCGAGCATCACGACGAAGGCGAGCGTCCAGCCGGAGAACCCCGCGCCGCCCGCCGGCCCCGCCGAGCCGAGGTCGGCGTCCGGCAGCAGCAGGAGCAGCAGCACCCCGAAGCCCGCCGCGAGGAGGTACGCCATCCAGCGTTCGGCGAGCTGCACCGTGGCGTGGCCCCACATGGCGACCGCGAAGGTCATCGCGAGGGTCACGGCGAGCGCCATGGCCTTGGCCGCGTCGCCGCCGCCCAGGCCGAGACCGGCGAAGAGGGCCTGGAGGGCGAGCGTGCCGACCACGGTGTTGACGATGGTGTAGCCGATGGAGACGACCCAGTTGAGCACCCCGGCGGGCAGGTTGCCGAGGAAGCCGAAGGCGGCCCGGGAGATGACGAGGGTGGCGGTGCCGGTGCGGATGCCGCTCAGGCCCGCCGCGCTGATGGTGAAGAAGGACAGGCCGCCGATGACGACGACGGCCACGGCCTGCCAGAAGGTGAGGCCGAAGGAGACGGCGAGGGCGCCGTTGATGACGTAGGTGAAGGTCAGGTTGGAGCCGAACCAGAGCCAGAAGAGGTCTTTGGCGCTGCCGTGCCGGTCCGCTTCGGGGATGGGATCGATGCCGTGGGTCTCGACCCGGAAGACCTCGTCACTGGTGACTCCGGTGCCGATCCCCTTGCCGTTCCCGGCGGACACCGGGGGCTGTTGCGCCATGCGGAACCTCGCTCTCGGGCATCCATACTTTGAATGCCGTTCTAAAATCTAGAACGGCATTCAAAGTGAGGCATCGGCCCCCGAGCCGTCAAGACCCCGGCGGAAATGACCGCACCCGGAGCGGGGATAGGGTCGGTGCGGAGGAGCGGGCGGTGGGGCGGGCGGCGAAGGGAAGCGGGAGCGCACGTGGCACGACGGCGGGACGGGCAGATCGCGCGGGACCGGATGCTGGAGGAGGCGATGGCGGCCATCGCTGAGGACGGCCTCGCGGCGCTCACCATGTCCGCGCTCGCGGACCGCCTGGGCACCAGTGGCGGCCACATCCTGTACTACTTCGGCAGCAAGGACCGGCTGCTCCTGGAGGCGCTGCGCTGGAGCGAGGCCGCCCTCACCGAGCAGCGGCGGGCCCTGCTCGCGGGCCGGACCGCGCCCGCCCGCAAACTCGACCGCTTCCTCCAGCTCTATCTGCCGCAGGGGCCGCGCGACCCCCGCTGGATGCTGTGGATCGAGCTCTGGGCCCGCGCCGGGTCGAACGAACCGCTCCGTACGGCCCAGGAAGAGCTGGACCAGGGCTGGCTCGACGACCTCGCGGCGCTCCTCGTCCAGGGCGCGGCGACGGGCGCCTTCACCGCCGAGGACGGCGCGGACCGCGCCGGTGAACTCCTCGCCCTGCTCGACGGCTTGAGTACCCGCGTGGTGCTCGGCCAGCGCGGGGCCGACCGCAGGGGCGCGCTCGCCTCGGCCCGCTCGGCGGCGCGGCGTCTGGTCGGGACGGCGTAGCCCGAGCGGCCGAGCGGCGAGCTGATTCCCGGCTCACCGTGGAAGGGATCCGGGCATGACCGAAGCGTATCTGTACATGGCGAACCCCCGGATCACCGTGCTCGGCGTGCAGCCGGGCACCCCGCCGTTCCGCATCGTGGAGATCGACGGGGAAGTGGTCGGCAAGGCCAAGACCATCACGGACGTCCTGGACGCCGCCGCCATGGCGGGCATCACCGTGCACGACCTCGACGACCCGGACACCGTGCGGTGGGTGGGCGGCGACAAGTTCCACTGGCGGCTCGCCTGAGGCCCGGGGAGAGCGGGCAGGCGGGTCAGGGCCTTCCGGCCGCGGGCACCTCCTCACCCGGGGGAACCGGTCCCGGCGGCGTGCCGTCGCCGAACGGGCGGCCGCCCAGCTCCTCGCGGTGGTGCGGCGTGAGCCAGCCGCCGAGGTCGGGGCCGAGCGGCACGACGCCGGTCGGGTTGATGCCCGAGTGCACTTGGTAGTAGTGCCGCTTGATGTGGTCGAAGTCGACCGTGTCCCCGAAGCCCGGGGTCTGGAACAGGTCCCGGGCGTACGCCCACAGCACCGGGTCCTCGGCCAGCTTCCTGCGGTTGCACTTGAAGTGGCCGTGGTAGACCGGGTCGAACCGCACCAGCGTGGTGAAGAGCCGGATGTCCGCCTCGGTGATGGTCTCGCCGACCAGATAGCGGCGGCCCGCCAGCCGCTCGGAGGTCAGTTCGAGGCGGCGGAAGACGTCGTGGTACGCCGCTTCGTACGCCTTCTGGTCGGGGGCGAAGCCTGCGCGGTACACGCCGTTGTTCACGTCGTGGTAGATGCCGTCCATCACCTCGTCGATCTCGTCGCGCAGCGGCTCGGGGTACAGGTCGGGCGCCCCCTCGCGGTGCAGCGCCGTCCACTCCGTGGCGAAGTCGAGGGTGAGCTGCTGATAGTCGTTCGTGACCAGCTTGCCGCTCGGCACGTCCACGAGCGCCGGGACGCTGACGCCACCGGGATAGCCGCTCTCCCGCGCGTCGTACGCCTCGCTCAGGTGGCGGATGCCGAGGACGGGGTCGCGGCCGTCGGGGTCCAGCGTGAACCGCCAGCTCTTGTCGTCCTGGATCGGGTCGGTGATGGCGAGGGACAGGGCGTCCTCCAGGCCGAGCAGCCGCCGCGAGACCAGGGCCCGGCTCGCCCACGGACAGGCCCGGCTCGCCACCAGGCGGTACCTCCCGGCCTCCACCGGCCAGCCGTCCCCGCCGTCGGCGGTGACGCGGTCGGCGAAGTGGCTCTTGGAGCGCTTGAACTCCTTGTGGCCGTACGACGCGTTGCCGTCCTCACCGGCCGACGTGTTCTCCGTCATGACGCACTGCCTTCCCGGGCGCGGGAGCGGGCCGTCGCCGTCGGTGCGGAGCGCTGGGCGGGTGGGGCCGGCGGAATGGCCGGGGGATGCGGCGAGAGATCGTAGATACGGTCGATGAGCGCCGCCTCGTTGCCCGCGAGGCCCGCGCGGCGCAGCGCTTCGTCCGCCTCCGCGATCGGCCCCGCGAGCAGCGTCGCCGCGCTGGCGGGGGAGACCTCGCAGGCGTCGGACAGCGCGGCGCGCGCAGTGTGCAGCAGACGCAAGCAGGCCTGGGCGGCGAGCAGTTCCTCGGACGTCGTGCCGGTCATGTCGAGCGACTCCCTTGCGCTGGGTGGCGTGGCGGCATCGCAGCGATGCCACCTCCACTGTGGCGCACGGGTCTGACAATGGCGCCGCTACGCGGCCGGGGCGCGGCGAGTGAGCCGCAAGGTGAGTCCGTCCGGCATAAGGGTCAGCCGTTCGGCGACGCGCAGCCGGTAGGCGGGGTCGGCGTGCAGGTCGTAGCGGCGCAGCAGCAGGCCGAGCACCAAAGTGGCCTCGTGCAATGCGAACTGACGTCCGATACAGGCCCGCGCTCCGGTGCCGAACGGCTTGAAGACATGAGCGGGCCTGGCCCGTACCGCCGAAGGGGCGAACCGGTCCGGGTCGAACCGCTCGGGGTCCTCGCCCCACGCGGCCGGGTCGCGGTGCAGCATCGTGGCGAGGACCAGCGCCCAGGCGCCCCGGCGCATCGGGTGCTCGCCCCCGAGGACGGTGTCCTCGCGCGCCTCGCGGGCGAAGCCGGGAGCGGTCGGCCACAGCCGCAGCGACTCGTCGAGCACCCTGCGCAGATAGCGCAGCTTGGCCACCTGCTCGTAGGCGGGCTCGCCGTCCCGCCCCCACACCTCGTCCACCTCGGCACGCGCGCGCGTGAGCACGTCCGGCGAGCGCGAGAGGTAGTGCAGGGCGAAGGACAGGGCGCCGGACGTCGTCTCGTGCCCCGCGACCAGGAAGGTGATGACCTGGCGCCGGATGTTCTCCGCGGACAGCCGCTCACCGCTCTCGGGGTGGGCGACGTCCAGCATCCGGTCGAGCAGGTCGCCGTGGGCGCCCGAGCCGTCCGCCGCGCGACGGGCGGCGACCACCGCGTCGACCGTGCTGTTGAGGTGGTCCATGTCGGCGTCGTTGCGCCGGTTCGCGCCGCGGAGCAGCAGCGGGGCGAGCGGCGGCGGCATGACGTTGCGGCGCTGGGCGAAGGAGAGCGTGCCGACCATGGCCGTCACGAAGGGGTGCGGCGCCGTCCGCTCGAAGGACCCGAAATCGTGCCCGAAGCCGGTGCGGGCGATCGTCTCCAGGGTCAGCTTCGTCATGTCGCCCGGCACGTCCACCGCGCGCCCCGCCGACTCCCGCTCGTCCCAGCGGGTCGTGAGCTGCCGCGCCACGTCGAGCATCAGCGGGTGGTAGCCCGCCATCGCGTCCCGGCTGAACCCGGGAGCGAGGATGTCGTGCGCGAGCTGCCAGTTCGGCTCGTGGTTGTACGCGGTGAAGAGCCCGTCGCCCGCGATCGGGCGGAGATTGGCCACGCCCAGGCCCACGTGCTTGGCGAACCGTGACTCGTCCGCGAGATCGGCGGCGAGACCGGCGCCCCACACGAACACGAACTCCTTGCCGAACGCCTTGCGCCGGAAGATCGGGCCGAGCCGCTCGGCTATCCGCATCGAGTCCTGGATCGGGGTGCGCACCCCGGCGCCCACGACGTCGCCGAGCAGCGGGAGGCGGTGCGGCGGATGCGGGATGCGGTGCAGCTCCGGCCAGCCGAGCTCCGCGCTGCGGAATCCCCTGGGCGGCGGAGCGGCCGGACCGTCGTGCCCCGCCGCGGCCCGCGTCGTCTGCGCCATGCGCGCCATCTCCCTTGTCGCACCGGCCCCTTGGGCCTGTTGTACGTGGATTCAATAGGGCTCCCCAGTCTGGTCCCGTTATTGAATTCGCGTCAAGTAAGGTTTTCGCATGGCCGCCACCCCGCAGGAGCGCACGCGTCGCAGACTGAGCAGTGAAGAACGCCGTGAGCAGCTTCTTTCCGTCGGATCACGGCTGTTCGCACAGAAGCCGTACGACGATGTGT
>NZ_JASKYR010000502.1:0-5937 GCF_041028215.1 Streptomyces flavofungini | reverse complement strand
GCCCGTGACCGCGACGGCCATGCCCAGGACCACGGGAATGGCGGTCTGCCACGGCACTTCCCGCCCCGGCCCGGCCCGTGCCGCAGATCATGCCCGATGGACGCTATTCCGTGCGCAGCCCGTCCGTCCGCGTCAGGCGCCACAGCGCGGGCAGGCTCAGCAGGGTCACCGCCGCGATCGCCGCCGCGCCCACGCCCGCCAGCGGCAGGAAGACCCACCAGTCGGCGACCGACTCCCCGGCCAGGCGGAGCATCAGCCGGCCGAGCGCGAGCCCGCCCGTGACCGCGACGGCCATGCCCAGGACCACGGGAATGGCGGTCTGCCACAGCACCGACCAGGCGAGCGTCGAGCGGCGGGTGCCGTAGGCGACGAGGACCGACAGCAGGCGGCGGCGTTCGCGGAGTTGCTCGATCTGCGAGACGAGCATGGAGGCGGCGATCAGCGCCATGGTGAGAGCCGCGGCCGTGAACAGGCTGGAGCGGATGTTCTCGTACACCTCATCGCTCTCGACCGCACGGAAGTGGTGGACCCGCAGGGCCGGATCGAGCCGGAACGCGGTGTTGCGCACCCGCTCGACGGCGTCGGGCACGTCGCTGTCGACCCGTATCCGCACGTTCGTGACGCCGTCGGAGAGCCGCGCGGTGTCGAAGGCGGCCTCAGTGGCCAGGATTCCGCCGACGTAGGTGCCCTCGGGGCTCGGCCGCGAGTCGACCGTGCGGGCGGTGCGCGGGAGCGTCCAGCGGACCGGTTCCGCCGTCCCCGACGAGAGGTCGATGGGATCACCGAGGTCGAGGCGCGTACCGGGGCGGGCGAGTTCGGCCAGGGCGCTGTCCTGGCCGCTGTCGTGGGAGCGGGTGACCCGGAAAACGTCCCCGTCGGAGCAGGACGGCAGCTGCGCCGTCTCACGCAGGGACGCGCACGAGCCGACGGAGAACGACAGCGACGGCACGGTCCCGTCGGGTCCCCGCTCCGCGCCCGCCGGGCTCGCCGAGGTGGTGACGGTGACGACGGCCTTCTTGACGCCCTTGGTCGTACGGAACGCGTCGGCCACCCGTTGGGCCGGGTGTCCGCCGCTGACAGCGGCGCTCGCGCCCAACTGGGCCCGGCTGGGGTCCTGTCCCGTGCGGGTGGTGAAGTCGTCGTCGATGCCGCTGGTGTACATCTGCAGGGCGATGCCGCCCGCGACCGCGATGGTGATCCCGGCGACCGCGCGGCCCGCGGCGCCGCTGTGCGACTGGAGCCCGCGGGTGGCGAGCTGCCAGGGCACCGGGCCGCCCCGCATGCGCCGGACGGCCGCCTCGACCAGCCAGGGCAGCACCAGGACGAGGCCGGTCAGGGTGAGGGTGATGCCCGCCGAGATCTGGATGACGCCCTGGGTGCCCACCGCGTCGGCCGCGCCCGCCGTCAGCAACAGCAGCACGCCGATGACCGGCACCGGCAGACGCCACCACATGCGGCGGCTCCGGACCCGGCCGTCGCGTACGACGCCCAGCGGCTCGACGGTCACCGAGCGCAGCGCGAACACCGTCACGGCGACGGAGGCCACCGGTACGGCGAGCAGGACCATGACGGCCAGCGCGGGCACCGGGAAGAAGTCCTCGGGGAACGCGGAGAGCCGCCACATCTCGACGTGGGCGACCGCTTGGCGCGCGAGGAGGAAGAACGCGACGCCGAGGGCCATGCCGACGAGGGTTCCGAACAGGGCTTCCCCGGCTGCGATCCGGCGGACCATCGCGGCGTCGGCGCCGATCAGCCGCAGTGCGGCGAGCCGCTTGTCGCGCCGCTCACCGCCGAAGCGTACGGCTGTCGCGATGAAGACGGCGATGGGGACGAGCAGGACGACGCAGGCCAGGACGATGAGGACGATCAGGACCGGGTCCAGTGCGGGGGACAGCCAGTGCTGCCCGAAGTGGTCGAGCCGGGAGACGCTCTCGTGGTCGGTGGTGAGGGTGTCGCTGCCCGCGTACACGTACAGCTCGAAGGGGTTTATCAGACCGGCCTCGCCGATGGTGCCGACGACGCGGCGGTCGTAGCGCTCCTTGAGGAGCCTGCCCTCGGACGATTCGAGGAGGTCCTTCAGCGCCGGGGAGACGACCATCTCGCCGGGGCCCGGCACCCGGTCGACTCCGGGCGGCAGCGGCGGGCGGGCGCCCTCGGGGCGCAGCACATAGCCGCCGACCGTATGGTTCCGGTACTCGGTGGAGGCGTCGACGGCGAGCATCGTGCGCTCGCCGGGCTTGATCCGGTCGGTGGTGCCGACTCCGAGCTGGCGGGCGTCGCCGCGCACGTTGTGTTCGCGCAGCAGGGTGGGTACGGAGGCGGCGCCGAGCAGCATGGCGACGCCGAGGCCGACGCCGAGCGCGGTGAGCAGCGTACGTATCCAGCCCTCGCGGCCGCCCGACACGGCGAGGCGCATGCCGAGGCCGAGGTCGCGCGGCCATGCCGAGGGACCGGTGGGCGGGGGTTCGGCGGAGGTCATGCGGGGCGCACCTCCGCGGCGAGACCGGCCAGGCGCGCGGCGGTGAGTTCGAGCCAGCGCAGGTCGGCTTCGAGGTGGAAGAGCGCGTGGTCGCAGATGAGCTGGTCGGCGAGGTCGCCCTTGCGCTTGCGGTCGGTGAGGACGCGCATCAGGCGCAGGTGCTCGGCGCGCTGGGTGTCGAGGAGTTCGGCGGCGTCGCGTCCGGTCAGCAGGGCGAGGACGACTTTGGTGTAGAGGGCCGACTGGAGGTAGGGCTCGGGCTTCTCCGGAGTCGCGAGCCACTGCCCGACGTCGCTGACACCCGCTTCGGTGATGGCGTAGCGCTTGCGTTCCGGGCCTCCTGCCGCCTCTATCCCGTCGACCTCCACGAGGCCGTTCCTCAGCAGGCGGGACATGGTCGAGTAGACCTGCCCGTAGTGCAGCGGTCTGTCGTGTCTGAACGTCTCGTCGAAGGTGCGTTTCAGGTCATAACCGTGGCGGGGCCCTGATTCCAGGAGCCCGAGAAGGGCGTGGCCGATGGACATGGAGAGGAATGTACATGGCATGTATACCGAGAGTGTATATCGGTGTGCGGACCGGAGTGGGCGGGGGCGCGACTGAACTCCTCTGCCGGGCCCGTCAGTTGTGGTCGGCCGTCGGTCGGCACGGCCCGCGAGGCCGCACCGCGCCCGGCGGGACGTACAGCGGGCACGTACGCTGGCCGGACGGGACGATCATGTGCCTGAGCGGTTCGGGTGAGGTGGCGGAAGAAGGCGGTGGGTCTAGTGGCCGGGGAAGTTCTGCGCTGGAGCGAGTACCGCGCCGTGCCATGGAAGAACGGCGGCGGGGTGACCCGGGAGGTCGCGTCGGGCGCGGTGCGGGGGACGTCCGGAGAGTCCGTGGACGGCTTCGACTGGCGGGTGAGTGTCGCGGATGTGGACGCGGAGGGCCCGTTCTCCCTCTTCCCCGGCGTCGACCGTGTGATCACCCTGGTCGAGGGCGCGGGCATGGTGCTCACCGTGCACGGTACCCCGAGGTCCGTCGGGCCGTTGAGCCCTTTCGCCTTCCCCGGTGACGCGCCGACGGAGTGCCGGCTGGCGGCGGGCGCGGTGCGCAACGTGAACGTGATGACGCGCAGGGGCCGGGCGGCCGGACAGGTGCGGGTCGTCGCCGTCTCCGCCGCGCGGGGCGCGGAACTGGCGTGCGCCGAGGGCGAGACGCTTCTCGTCCTGGCCACCACCGAGGGGATCACCGTCGGCCCACCGCACGGGCGGCGGACCGCGCTCGGCCGTCTGGACTGCGTACGTCACGAGGGCCCGGCGACGCTGAGTCTGCGGGGCGAGGGCACGGTGGCCGGGATCAGGATCACTCCGGCGGCGCCCTGAGACGGCCGGACCGACGCCCCACTGACGGGTGGCGCGTGGTACCCGTGGTTCAGAGCCTGTGTCATATCCCCGGTCGGACGCCCGGCCCGGGATATGACACGGGCTCTCAGCGCACCGGGAAGCCGTAGGTGTAGCCCTGCTCCTTGAGTTCTGGCAGGAGTTGGCGGAGAGCCTCGACGGTCTGGGTGCGGTCGCCGCCCGCGTCGTGGAAGAGCAGGGTGGGTCCGTTCGGCAGTTCCCGCTCGACGGTGGCGACGATGGCGTCCGTGCCCGGGCGTTCGAAGTCCTTGGTGTCGACGTTCCAGCCCAGCGGGCGCATCCCCCGGGAAGCGGCGAGCTTGCGGCTGTGCGGGGTGAACGCGCCGCCGGGCGCCCGGTAGTACATCGGCCGCACTCCCCCGGACGCCTTGGTGATCATGCGTTCGGCGTCGAGTATCTGCTTCGTCTGGTAGGCATCGGACTGCTTGTCCATGGCGGTGTTGTGCGACACCGAGTGGTCGCAGAGCCGGTGCCCGGCCGCCACGACCTTCTTCACGATGTCGGGGTGGGCCTCGGCCTGCGTGCCGACCATGCAGAACGTGGCCTTCACCTCGTACTCCTTGAGCAGGTCGAGCACGACGGGGGTCCACTTGGGGTCGGGGCCGTCGTCGATGGTGATGTTGATGCCGCGCTTCCCCGCCTCCGAGGCGTGCGCGATGGTCGTCGCGACCGGCTTCACAGCACTCTCGGGCGCGGACGCCTTGGGCGGCGCGTCACCCGCCGAACCGGCCTGCGCGGTCCACACCGAGGCACCGGTGGCGAGGATCGTCACCCCGAGCGCGGCCCCGACCATCTTGCCGTACCAGACCCGCCCGCCACCGTGCCGTGCCATGTCCGCCCCTTTTCACACTGTCCGTAGTCCACACCCCGGTCACCTTGCGACCACCTGGCAGGACGAAACACGCAGGCCAGGGGATCCGTCTGTTACCGATCACGGACAATTTCGGGGTAGTTCGCGGACAACCGGCGGCGAACGGGGTCCCGAGCGCCTTCGGTTGCCCTCAGGTGTGCCCTCGCGGCCCTTCACATGGAGTCGATGAAGAACACTTGATCGGTGCGGTCGGTGCAGGGTTCCTGCTTGGCGGTGGCGCCCTCGGACGTGGCGCGGTCGGTGATCCCCACGCAGTACTTCTGGTCGGGGGTGTAGAGCGTGTGGATGCGGTAGGTGTTGGGCACCGGTGTGTCGGACGCCTCGATGTAGAAGGAGTTGGCCGTCGCGCAGTCGGTCGTGGTCTCCAGCAGATCGGGGACCGTGCTGAAGGGGAACACCATGAGGCAGCGCACCCCCGACTGGGTGCTGTGCCACTGGAGCTTGAACAGGCCGTTGCCCTGCGGCACCAGGTAGGTGCGCGGCGAGGCCGCCTGCGCACACGAACGCTGCACCGCGACCGGGACGTTCAGGACTCCGGCCCGCCCCTCGGTCAGGCAAAGCCCCGGCGCGCTGCCCGGCCTGATCCTGATCCAGCCTTCCTGCAGCCCCCGGAAGGTCCCCTGGGTGAAGTTGGCTCCCGGCTGGCCGTCGCAGGTCCACTGGCGAAGCGGTGTGCCGTCCGTCATCGCGGAGGAGGTGACCTCAAGGCATTTGCGCGGGCTCGCCGTCATCGGCTGGATCACCGCGGCGTCCCCTTGGTCCTGGAACTGGAAACTGGTGCCGGGCCGGTTGTCGCAGTCGCTCTGTACGACGGCGGCGCCGTCAGCGGCACTTGAGTCCTTCACCGCGAGGCACTTGCCGCTGAGGACGCTGACGATGTGCACCGCTCCGCCGGACG
The DNA here is from genome assembly GCF_041028215.1 of Streptomyces flavofungini. GTDB lineage: Bacteria > Actinomycetota > Actinomycetes > Streptomycetales > Streptomycetaceae > Streptomyces > Streptomyces flavofungini_B. Next base: position 286 of record NZ_JASKYR010000502.1, on the reverse strand, counting down.
CCGAGGACGCCTTCAAATACCACAGCGCGCCCTCCCGTCCGGCACAGCGCCGCTGCTTGACGGGTTCGCCCGCCGTCTGGGTGGCGACCTCCAGACACATGCCGGTGTGGGTGGCGGCGATGTTGATCTGCTGGCCCGATGCGGCGGTCGCGGTACGGGCCACCGCGCCGCCGAGCGCGAGGAGCGCCGAGACCAGCACCAGGACGAAGGCCAGAACGGGGGCGGCGGCCCCGGGCKGGCCTTCGKCGCGTGGGCAGGCTCGGCATCGCACTCTCCATCACTGCGG
>NZ_JASKYR010000501.1:0-3243 GCF_041028215.1 Streptomyces flavofungini | reverse complement strand
GTGAAGCGGAGGCGGATGTGGCCTCCGGGGATGAGCCGCTTGAGTTCCTCGGCGCTGCCTTCGGCGGCGATCTTGCCGTTGTTCAGGACGGCGATACGGTCGGCGAGCTGGTCCGCCTCTTCCAGGTACTGCGTGGTGAGGAAGACCGTCACTCCGCCGGTGACCAGTTCGCGGATGATGCCCCACATGTTGTGGCGTGAGCGTGGGTCGAGGCCGGTGGTGGGTTCGTCGAGGAAGATGATGCGGGGGTCGCCGACGAGGGTCATGGCGATGTCGAGGCGGCGCTTCATGCCGCCGGAGTAGCTGGCTGCGGGCTTCTTGGCGGCTTCCACCAGGTCGAAGCGTTCCAGGAGTTCGGCGGCGATCCGCCGTCCCTCGCGCTTGGGCAGGTGGTGCAGGTCGGCCATGAGGAGCATGTTCTCCTCGCCGGTGATCAGGCCGTCGACGGCGGAGAACTGGCCGGTGACGCCGATGGAGGCGCGGACGGCCTGTGGGTCTTTGGTGAGGTCGTGGCCGCCGACCTGGATCGGTCCGGAGCCCGGGCCTGCGGGGATCAGGGTGGAGAGGATCTTGACGGCGGTGGTCTTGCCCGCGCCGTTCGGGCCGAGCAGGGAGAAGACCGTGCCGTGCGGGACGGTGATGTCGATGCCGTCCAGGACGTTCTTGTCGCCGTATGACTTGCGCAGCCCGTTCGCCGCGATGGCCAAGCTGGTCATGAGAGGGATTCCTTCGAGAGGGCTGCGGAGGCGCAGGCTGCGGGGTGCTGGGGTCGTGGGGTTCAGAGGCTGCGGGCGGTGATGTCGCCCTGCTGGGTGGTGGCCTTGATGGTCAGGGCGGCGTCGCCGCCGTCGGTGTTCTTCAGCGTGTTGTCGATGCGGCCGACGCCGGTGCCCGCGTCGAGGGCGGCGGAGGTCCCGTGGGCGGCGATGACGGTGATGTCGCCCTGCTGGGCGCTCAGCTGGAGGTGGCCGCTCACGGCTTCGGCGATGTTCACGTCGCCCTGCTGGGTGCTGATCTCGCCCGGTCCGGTCAGCCGGCCGACGGTGATGTGGGCGTCGAGGCCGGTGAGGCGGGCGCTGGCGGCTTCGTCGACCTTGACGGTGCCGGAGCCGCCTTCGAAGGCCACGTCGCCGAGCCGTCCGACGCCGCGGAACTCCGCTGCGGCGGCCTTGGCCTCGATGTGGGAGCCGGCCGGGAGCTGGACGGTGACTTCGAGGGCTCCGGTGTTGCCGACCAGCCGGTTCTTCGCCTCGGGGGCCTTGATGCTCAGGACGCCGTCGGTGTAGGTGACCTCGCTCTGCTCGGCCGCCTTGACGTCCCGGTTCTTCGAGGCGTCGGCGGGGCGGACCTCGACCGTGGTGTCGGCGCGGTCGGCGGCGATGATCTGGATGCGTCCGGCGGAGATCTCCAGGACGGCGGAGACGGGGGCGGGGGTGGCGAACTTCTGCATGGTGTGCTCCTTGGTTTCTGTCTGCGGCGCTTCTTTTCCGATGACGCAAACGCTACGTTGCATTCACTGTTCCGGCAACACTCAAGTTGCACTGCAACACAGTAGTGCCAGCTCAGAGCACATATTTCATTGCAACGACTTAACGCTTAACGCAACAACCCACCCCCGTTTCGTTGCAATGGATTGCCGGTGAACGCTATGCTTGGACTTCACGGGCGCCGATACGGGTCCCGATACCCAGCACCGGCGCAGAGCGCGGCACACACGTAAGCGACGAGGAGACATCGCGATGCCAGGCGGCAGGCTCACCCAGCAGGAACGTCAGCAGATCGCGCTGGGCCTGGCCGACGGTCTCGCCTACGCGGAGATCGCCCGGGGCCTGGACCGCCCGACGTCGACCATCACGCGGGAGGTCATGCGCAACGGCGGCCCCACCGCCTACCGTTCCGACCTCGCCCATCGCGCCACCGAACAGCGCGCCCATCGCCGCAAGCAGGCCGCGCCCCGTGCGGCCGATGCCGTGCCGCGGCACCCCGGGCGCGACTCCGAGGCCGTGGGCGAGTTCGAGGAGGTGTTCACCACCGTGATCATGGCCTCGGGCATGCCCAAGATGATGGCCAGGGTGCTGGCCTGTCTCACTCTCACCGACTCGGGCAGCCTCACCGCCTCCGAGCTCGTCCAGCGTCTTGAGGTCAGTCCGGCGTCCGTCTCCAAGGCGGTCACCTTCCTCGACGAGCAGGGCTTCGTCCGCCGGGAGCGTGATGAGCGCCGCCGCGAGCGCTATGTCGTCGACGATGACGTCTGGTACCAGTCGATGATGGTCAGCGCCCGGTCCATGAATCAGGTGGTGGCGACCGCGCGGCAGGGCGTCTCCGTCCTCGGCCGCGACACACCGGCCGCCGCCCGCCTGGAGAACGTCGCCCGCTTCCTGGACTTCGTCTCCGAGAGCATGTCGCGCGCCGCGGGCCAGGCCCGCGACATCCTCCACACCAAGCCCGAACCACGTCCCGACGAGGACGCCGAGGACCCCGGCACGGCCACACCACACGCATGACCGATGCGCGGTTGGTGTGCGGCTGCATGCGCGGTTGATGTGCGGTTCGGTGCGCGGTTGGTGCGCGCCCCATGTGCGGTTCGATGCGCGATTGATGCGTGATCCGTGCGCGTTTCATGTGCGTTTTGATGTGCGGTCCAGGTAGCGTCGGCTGCGGAGGTGCCCGTGTCCGACGAGGAATACGTGCTGTTCAGCGCGGTGGACGACCTGCTTGAGCAGGTCACGCTCGAACCGCTGCCCGAGCCCGCCGAACGCAAGCGGCTGCGCGAGGCGGCCGGACTGAGCCAGACCCAGATCGCCAAGGCACTGGACTCGCGCCGGGAGGCGGTGAGCAACTGGGAGTCCGGCAAGAGCGAGCCGCGCGGGTCCAAGCGAGCCGCCTACGCAAGGCTCCTGGAGGGCCTTGCGGCGCGCTTCCCCGCCCCGGCGGCCTCCGGGGCCACTCGGCCCCCCGCAGGCCCGCAGACGGCCGCTGGTGGCCGTGAGGCGGCGGGGGCAGCCGCTGTCGTACCGCAGTCCGCTCCCGTACCGCAGTCCATCCCCACCCCGGAGCCGGAGCCGGGTTCCAGTGCGGGGCGGGCGGAAGCAGGCYCCCCGCACCCCCGTCCGTCCTCCGCCTCCTACTCGAAGCGTCCGGCCCCGCGGAAGACGGCCGCCAGGAGCACCCCCGCATCCGCCGCATCCGCCCCCGATCCCCGCTTCCAGAACGGTCCCCTCGCGGTGGTCGACTGTGGTGAGG
>NZ_JASKYR010000500.1:0-5471 GCF_041028215.1 Streptomyces flavofungini | reverse complement strand
TCTCGGGGGCCGCGTTGTAGTTCGGGAAGAAGTGTCTGTCGTCCTCCATCGGCGTCAGGKTSATSGCCTTGATGCGGCCGTCGGTGGTGAACACCTCGCCGTAGACGCACTTCCCCTTGGACGCCTGCGTGTAGATGATCCCGGTGTCCATCTTGGTGATGCTGGAGGAGGGGATCTTCATCCCGTACTCCTTCTGCATGCCCGGCAGGCCGTCCTCGCGCGAGGAGAACTCGCTCTCCACGCAGAGCGTGGCCGCCCCCGGGTCCTTCTTCGACAGCGCCGTCACGTCCGAAAGCGTCCTCGTCCCGTACTTCGCCCGGTTCGCCTGGTTCATCGCCAGGGCGTAGGTGTTGTTGAGGGTCGCCGGGTCCAGCCAGGTCACGCCGTTCTTCAGGTCCGCGTCCCGTACCGCCCGCCACTGCTTCTCCGGGTCCGTGATCGGGTCGGTGTTGCCCTGGTACGTAATCCAGGCCGTGCCCGTGTACTCGTACATGGCGTCCGCGTCCCCGCTCTTCACCGCCTCGCGCGCGCCGATCGAGCCCTGGATGCCCGTACGGTCGAGCACGTCCGCGCCCGCCGCCTCGAAGGCGATGCCCATGATCGCGCCGAGGATGAGCTGCTCGGTGAACTCCTTGGACGTGACCGTGAGATCGGCGCCCTTCAGGGGCTGTCCCTTGCCGACGGAGCCGGGACCCACGTCGTCCACCATCGGGCTGCCGCTGGTGAGCCCGCAGCTCACGAGCAGCGCGCCCGCCACCACGGCGAGCGCCGCCGTCCGCGTCGTGACCCTCATGAGCGCACCTCCAGACCGCGCGGGCGCAGGAACAGTTCGGCCAGGGACGCCAGCCAGTCGACCAGGAGCGCCAGCGCGATCGTCAGGATCGAGCCGAGCATCAGGACCGGCATCCGCTGGTTCGTCATCCCGGTGGTGATCAGGTCGCCGAGGCCGCCGCCCCCGCCGAAGGTGGCGAGCGTGGCCGTGCCCACGTTCAGGACGAGCGCCGTCCGTACGCCCGCGAGGATCAGCGGGACGGCCAGCGGCAGTTCGACCCGGGTCAGGACGCCCAGCGGCGACATGCCGATGCCCCGGGCGGCCTCAAGGAGCGTGGGGTCGTTGGCCTTCAGGCCCGCGATGGTGTTGGACAGGACCGGCAGCACCGCGTAGATGATGATGCCGATCAGGGCCGCCTTCTCGCCGATGCCGATCCAGATGACGAGCAGGGCCAGCAGGCCGATCGCCGGGGTCGCCTGGCCGATGTTGGCCAGGGCCATCGCCACCGGGGCGGCCTTCCGCAGCTTCGCGCGGGTCAGCAGGATGCCGAGCGGAATGGCGATGATCAGCACGAAGAACGTGGAGATGACGGTGAGCTGGATGTGCTGGCGCAGGCGGAGCCAGACATTGCCGTCGGCCAGCGCGTTCCGCGAGATCGAGTCCAGGTCCGCCTGCTGGAACCAGATCCAGGTCAGCAGCAGGACCACGGCCAGTACCGCGGGCAGGAACACGAGTTTCTGCCAGGTGACCCTGCGGGGCTGCGGCGGCGCCGCGGGCGGGGGCGGGGCCTCCTGCTCGCCCTCGCCGATGTCGCGGAACGCCAGGCCCCTGACCTCGTGCTCGCCCTCGGGCCGGGGTGCGTGCGGCCTCATGCCTTCGACTCCCCCGCGCCGCCCTCCTGGGCCTGGTGCGTCACCTGCACCCGCTGCTCCTCCAGCTCGTGCTGGTGCTCCATCGCGTCGAGGCGGTCGGCCTCCAGCATCTCGTGCACGGAGTTCATCAGCGTCTCCATGTCGACGACGCCCGTGTACTCGCCGCGCCGCCCGGTCACCACGACCCGCCCCGCGTTGTCCGTGAGGACCGCCTCCAGGGCGTCGCGCAGCGTGGCGTCACGGGTCACCGTGTCGTGCACGAGGGTGCCCGCGCGGGCCAGCGAACCCTTGGCGCGCATCAGGTCGCCGCGCCGCAGCCACTTGTAGGGGCGGCCCCGCTTGTCGAGCAGGAGCAGCTCGTTGGTGCCGCCCGCGCGCAGCTTGTCGAAGATGTCCTGGAGCGGGTCGTCGACGGTCACCGTCGGGATCTCGGCGATCTCCACATCGCGTACGCGGGTCAGGTTCAGCCGCTTGAGCGCCGCGCCCGCGCCGACGAAACCGGAGACGAAGTCGTCCGCGGGATTGGTGAGGATCGCCTCCGGGGTGTCGAACTGCGCGATGTGCGAGCGCTCGCGCAGGACGGCGATGCGGTCGCCCAGCTTGATCGCCTCGTCGAAGTCGTGCGTGACGAAGACGATGGTCTTGTGCAGCTCACGCTGGAGGCGGATCAGCTCGTCCTGGAGGTGGTCGCGGGTGATCGGGTCGACGGCGCCGAACGGCTCGTCCATCAGGAGCACCGGCGGATCGGCCGCCAGCGCCCGCGCCACGCCCACGCGCTGCTGCTGGCCGCCGGAGAGCTGGCGCGGGTAGCGCCCGTGGAACTCGCCCGGGTCGAGCCCGACCAGGTCGAGCATCTCCTCCACCCGCTCCCTGACCCGGGTCTTGCCCCAGCCGATCATCTTCGGCACCAGCGCGATGTTCTGCGCGACGGTCATGTGCGGGAAGAGGCCGGACGACTGGATCGCGTACCCGACCTTGCGGCGCAGCTTCACCGGGTCGATGTCGGTGACGTCCTCGCCGTTGATGCGGATGCGCCCGCCGGTCGGCTCGATCAGGCGGTTGATCATCTTCAGTGTCGTCGACTTGCCGCAGCCCGAGGGGCCCACGAAGATGACCGTCTCGCCCGCCTTGATCTCCATGGTGACGCTGTCCACGGCCGGTTCGGCGCTGCCGGGGTAGCGCTTGGTGAGGTTCTCCAGCTCGATCGTGGCCCCGGAGGCCGCGGAGGAGACAGCGGCGGCCGAAGCGGCGGTGTCGTGCGCCGTGGCGCCCGTGGCCGTCGCGCCGGTGCCGGTGGTCTCGGACGTCTCAGACACGGATACCCCTCGGGATCGTCAGCCGGCCGATCAGGACGTACGCGGCGTCGAAGAGCAGCGCCAGGATGACGATCCCGAGCGTGCCCGCGAGCACCTGGTTGAGCGCGTTCTTGCTGCCGAGCGAGCCGATGCCGCGGAAGATCTCGTTGCCGAGACCGGGCCCGGACGCGTAGGCGGCGATGGCCGCGATGCCCATCAGCATCTGCGTGGAGACCCGGATGCCGGTCAGGATCGGCGGCCAGGCGATCGGCAGCTCCACCCGGAAGAGCCGGGCGATCCTGGACATCCCGATGCCCTTCGCCGCGTCGACGAGGGTCGGGTCGACGCCCCGGAGGCCGACGATGGCGTTGCGCACGATCGGCAGCAGCCCGTAGAGCGTGAGCGCGATGACGGTCGGCGCCACGCCCAGGCCCACGACGGGGATCAGCAGGCCGATCATGGCGAGCGAGGGGACGGTGAGGATGGTGGAGGTGGTGGTCGTGGCGAGGTTGCCCGCCCACTCGCTGCGGTAGGTGACGACGCCGATCACCACACCGATGACGGTCGCCACCACCATGCACTGGAAGACGGCGCTGGCGTGCTGGTACGCGTCCGTCAGAAGTTGCTGGTGGCGGTTGCCGAGGTACTCCCAGAAGTTCACTGAAGCGCTCACCTCGTCGTTTCAGGGGGTCTTCGCCGGCTCAGGGGTCCACGGAGGCCTGCTCCACCAGCGGGATGATCCGCAGCGGAACGGGGTTCTCCATGACGATCGCCGTGGAGGCCCGGACGATGCCATCAAAACCCACCACCCGGTCGATCACACGTTGGAGATCGGCGTTGGACCGGGCCACGAGACGGCAGAGCATGTCACCGTGGCCCGTGATGGTGTGCAGTTCCAGGACCTCGGCGACCCCCGCCAAATGGGCGCGTACGTCCGCGCCCTGGCCCTGTTTGATCTCCAGCGTCGCGAAGGCCGTGACCGGATAGCCGAGCGCCGCGGGATCGACCTCGGGGCCGAAGCCCCGGATGACTCCATTGGACTGAAGCCGGTCCATGCGCGCCTGCACGGTGCCGCGCGCGACCCCGAGCCTGCGCGAGGCCTCCAGGACCCCGATACGGGGCTCGCGCGCGAGCAGCACGATGAGCCTGCCGTCCAGATGATCGATCGCCATACGGCCTCCACGGTGGTCATCATGTACAGATAGCCCCGCCATCATGGCCAGGCACTGGGCAGATTGACCACTGAAAACGCGAACTATTGCGCACCTTGTGGATCGGCGGGAGCCTCAGGCCATGACTGAGACCACCACACACACCCCCGTGACCGCGCGCGAGGCCGATCCCTTCCCGGTCAAGGGAATGGACGCGGTCGTCTTCGCCGTGGGCAACGCCAAGCAGGCCGCGCACTACTACTCCACGGCCTTCGGCATGAAGCTCGTCGCCTACTCCGGACCGGAGAACGGCAGCCGGGAGACCGCCAGTTACGTGCTCACGAACGGCGGCGCCCGCTTCGTCTTCACCTCTGTCATCAAGGCCTCCAGCGACTGGGGTCACTTCCTCGCCTCCCACGTGGCCGAGCACGGCGACGGCGTCGTCGACCTCGCCATCGAGGTCCCGGACGTGCGCGCCGCCTACGCCTATGCCGTCGAGCACGGTGCGCGCGGGATCACCGAGCCGTACGAGGAGAAGGACGACAACGGCACGGTGGTGCTGGCCGCCATCGCCACCTACGGCAAGACCCGGCACACGCTGGTGCAGCGCACCGACTACGACGGTCCATATCTGCCCGGTTTCGTGTCCGCGAAGCCGATCGTCGAGCCGCCGGCCAAGCGGACCTTCCAGGCGATCGACCACTGCGTCGGCAATGTCGAGCTCGGCAGGATGAACGAGTGGGTCGGCTTCTACAACAAGGTCATGGGCTTCACGAACATGAAGGAGTTCGTGGGCGACGACATCGCGACCGAGTACAGCGCGCTGATGTCGAAGGTGGTGGCCGACGGGACGCTCAAGGTCAAGTTCCCCATCAACGAGCCCGCCATCGCCAAGAAGAAGTCGCAGATCGACGAGTACCTGGAGTTCTACGGCGGTGCGGGCGTCCAGCACATCGCGCTCGCCACGAACGACATCGTGGAGTCCGTACGCACGATGCGCGCGGCCGGTGTCCAGTTCCTCGACACCCCCGACTCGTACTACGACACGCTCGGCGAGTGGGCCGGTGAGACCCGCGTGCCCGTGGAGACCCTGCGCGAGCTGAAGATCCTCGTCGACCGCGACGAGGACGGCTACCTGCTCCAGATCTTCACCAAGCCGGTCCAGGACCGGCCGACCGTCTTCTTCGAGATGATCGAGCGGCACGGCTCGATGGGCTTCGGCAAGGGCAACTTCAAGGCGCTCTTCGAAGCCATCGAGCGCGAGCAGGAGAAGCGCGGCAACCTCTAGGCCTCAGGCCTCAGGCCTCAGGCCTCAGGCCTCAGGCCGAGCCGTCGGAGGCCGCACGGTGCTTCGACGGCTTCGGCCTCGGCTTCGGCATGG
>NZ_JASKYR010000050.1:0-19154 GCF_041028215.1 Streptomyces flavofungini | reverse complement strand
GGACGTGGAGCCGCAGGGCGTCGAAGGCGATGGCCGGGTTGGGGGTGCGGTGGTGGAGCTGGCCCGGGATGCGGCCGTGCTTGAGGGCCAGTGCCGTCTTGATCAGACCCGCCACACCGGCGGCCGCCTCCAGGTGCCCGATGTTGGTCTTGACCGACCCGATCACCAGGCGCTCCCCCGGCGGCCGGCCCTCGGAGAAGACCCGGCCGATGGCGCCCGCCTCGACGGGGTCGCCGACAGGGGTGCCGGTGCCGTGCGCCTCGACGTACTGCACCTCGCGCGGCGCGATCCCGGCCTGGCGGCACGCCGCGCGCATCGCCGCCTCCTGCGCCTCGGCGTTGGGCACGGTGATGCCGTTGCTGTGCCCGTCCTGGGAGACGGCCGTCCCCCGGATCAGCGCGTACACGGGGTCGTGGTCGGCGAGCGCGAGGGAAAGCGGCTTGAGCACGACGACACCGGCGCCCTCGCCGCGGGCGTAGCCGTCGGCCGAGGCGTCGAAGGTCTTGCAGCGGCCGTCGGGCGAGAGGAAGCCGCCCTTGGACTCCGCGATGGTCATGTTGGGCGCGATCATGACGTTCACGCCGCCCGCGATCGCCAGTGAGCACTCCCCGCTCCACAGGCTGCGCGCCGCCAGGTGGACCGCGACGAGGGAGCCGGAACAGGCGGTGTCCACCGCGAGGCTCGGCCCCCGGAAGTCGAAGGCGTACGACAGCCGGTTGGCCAGCATCGTCATCATCATGCCGGTGGCGGAGTGGGACTGGAGTTCATAGCGGCTGTGCACGCCGTAGTTCTGGAGCAGCTGGTAGTCCAGGGTGAAGCCGCCCATGAAGACGCCCGTGTCGCTGCGGGCGAGGTCGTCGACCACCTGGCCGCCGTCCTCCAGCGCCTCCCAGGCGGTCTGGAGCAGCAGGCGCTGCTGGGGATCGAGCCAGATCGCCTCGCGCGGGGAGATCCCGAAGAAGGGGGCGTCGAACTGGTCGATCCGGTCCAGGAAGCCGCCGCGCACGGTGCTGGTCTTGCCGAGTCTGCCGGTGTCAGGGTCGTAGAACTTGGCCGCCTCCCAGCGGTCCGGCGGCAGTTCCCTGGTGGCGTCCACGCCGTCGCACAGAAGGTCGAAGAAGGCGTCGGGGGTGGCGGCACCGCCGGGGAAGCGGCAGCCGATCCCGATGAGGGCGATGGGCTCCGGCGGCGTGTCGGCCGGCGCGGGGTCGGTCATGGCTTGTCCCCTTCCGCGGTGCGAGAGGCGGGCCCGAGCGCGCTGCGGAGCTCGGCCAGCAGCAGGTCCTGCGAGCTGTGGAGGAAGAAGTGCGAGCCCGGGAGCATGACGAGCCGGAACTCCCCGTCGGCCTGGGCGCGCCATCGGTCGAGGTCGCCGCGGCTGACGCGCACGTCCTGGTGGCCCCCGAACAGCGTCACCGGCATGCGCAGGGGCGGTTCGGCGCGGTGCCGGTAGGTGTCGCAGACCTCCAGGTCGGCCCGGAGGGTGGGCAGCAGGGCGCGCATCAGCTCGTCGTTGTCGAGCACCTGCTGGGGCGTGCCCTCCTTGCGCAGCACCGTCTTGAGCACCTCGTCGGGCAGGTGGTGGATCCTGATGTGGGGGTTGGGCAGTTGGGGCGCGCGGAACGCGCCGAGCAGCAGCCGCTCCGGCAGCCGCCGTCCGGCCGCGCGCAGCCGCCTGGTGAGCTCGAAGGCGACCAGGGCGCCCATGCTGTGGCCGAAGAAGGCGTACGGCATGTCCAGGCGCGGCGCGATCGCCTCGTGCAGGGCGTCGACCAGGGCGTCCATGCGCCGTACGGGCGCCTCCGCCACCCGGGACTCGCGTCCGGGGAGCTGGGCAGCCCAAAGGTCGACCCCTTCGGGCAGTTCCCCGCCCCAGTCGTGGAAGACCGAGGCGCCGCCGCCCGCGTAGGGGAAGCAGAACAGCCGCAGGACCGGTGTCCCGGTCGAGGGGTGGCGGGTGAACCAGCGGTCCGCGGAGCGGGGGTGCGGTGTCCGGCCGCGCAGGCGCTCCAGGAGCCGGGCGCGCTGGTCGGCGGGCAGCCGGGCGACGCGCTCGTGCGGTATCGCGCCCTCGCCGAGTACGCGGGTCATCGCGTCTCTCCCGTGCCGACCGCCTCGTCGGCGGGCCGCAGCCGGATCCACTGGTCGCTGAGCGGCCGGGCGCCCCGCTCGCGCAGGTGGACCTCGACGAGTGCCATCAGGGCCTCGTCGGCCCGCCAGCGCTTGGCCTGTTCGGCCTTGGCGGGGTTCCAGGGCTGGGCCTCGAACTCCGCGAGCACGGTCGCCACCAACTGGCCCGACAGGTGCTCGATGAAGGTGATGTTGTCGGCGAACCGCGTGTTCAGCTCCTCGTCGGACAGGCCCGCCGTCATGCCGATGTGGAGGCTGCGCATGAAGTCGAAGTCGTAGAAGCGGACGAAGGGGGTCTGCTCGTGCGGCTCGTCGTCGACGGCGCCCCACTCGCGGAAGAAGCGCTGGACCTCCCGGCTCGCCGCGCTGAAGCGGGCCAGGCCCGTCACCATGTCGGGCCGGTCCACCAGATGGCGCAGCACGTCGTGGAAGTACAGCAGGCCGGGCACGGCCCAGTACACGGCCGTGTCCCAGATGACCTTGGAGAGCATGACGCGGGCGTGCCCCATCAGCGCGTACTGGTTCTCGTAGATGCTCAGCCAGCCCTCGGCGATCAGCAGGAACACCTGGTTGTGGATGGCGGCGAGCTCCTCGACGTCCTCGCCGTCCAGGGCGTGCGTGAGCAGGTCCACGATCAGGCTGTTGCTGATGGCGATCAGGTCGAGGCCGGGCGAGTACAGGGGGTCGAGGAAGACCCCGGCCTCTCCGGCCAGGCACCAGCGGTCGGCGGAGAAGACCTGTTCGCTGCTGTAAGCGTAGTCCTTCATGACGCGGAAGTCCTGCAACTGGTCGCGGTGGCGGCGGATGACGCCCGCGCACTGCGGCTCGTGGCGGTCGAGCCAGTCCAGGGCCCGCTCGAAGCGGTTGAGTCCGTCGAAGGAGTGGAAGCCGGGGTCGGTGACGATGCCGACGCTGGTGGACCCGGAGGCGAGGCGGATCAGCCAGACCCAGTAGCCGGGGCCCATCAGGTGGTTGGTGGACAGCTCGCGCCTGCCCTCCTCGATGCGGGCCCGCCAGCCGGGGTCGTCGGACCACTGGTCGACGTCGATGGGGCAGCCCACCCGGAACCACACGGCGTTGGCCCGGTGGCCGACCTTCTTGGCCAGGCCGAGCCGCCGCTTGAGCAGCGAGGCGCGGCCGGTGGCGTCGACGACCCACCGGGCGCGGATGTGCCGCACGGCACCGTCCTCGGTGTGGACGGTGAGCCGGTGGTGCTCCTCGTCCGGCAGCAGCTCGACGGCGTCGGCCTTCGCTCCGGAAAGGAACTCCACGCCGCGCGCACCGAGTTCGGCGCCGAGCGCGTTCTCCAGGCGTCCCCGGTCGAGCTGATAGGTGCCGACCGCGCCCGGCGGCCGCACGGCGTGGCCCAGCTCCACCCGCCGGGTGATGTCGTCGTTGCCGTCCTTGGAGAAGAACACCCGCAGCCCGTACTTCTTGAGCTGCTGGGAGCGCAGGTGCTCTTCGAGGCCGAGGACCTCGCGCAGGTAGTAACCGGCGATCTCCACGGTGGACTCGCCCACCTTGTGGGCGGCCTCCGGTACGGGGTGTGCCTGGCGTTCCAGGACCACGATGCGGGTGCCGGGGCGCTGCTCGCGCAGGTGCAGGGCCAGGGTGAGACCGGCGGCGCCACCACCGATCACGGCGACGTCGACGGTGTCCCGGGCCGTCGCCGGTCCGTGGTCCTCGTGCTCTGTGGCGTCCATGCCGTTCACGGGCGCACCGCCTCGTTCCGGGCGCCCAGGGTGATCCAGGCGCTGTCGATGGGGTCGGAGCCGTCGCGCCGCTCGTACCGCGCGACGGCCTCGGCCAGGAGCGCGTCGGTGCGCCACCGCTCGGTCCGGGCGCGCGTCGCGTCGTCGGGGCCCTGCTCTTCGAGCCGTCGGGTGACGGTGACCACGAGCTGTCCCGCGAGCTCTTCGAGGAGGTCCACGTTGCGGGCGAACTGCTCCTCCAGCTTGTCGTCGTCGAGTCCGGCGGCCATGCCGTTGTGCAGGTCGACGATGAACTCGAGGAGGCTGTAGGGATCGGCGAAGACATCGGATGCCGGTTCGTTGCCGGTGTGGTGCCACTCGCGGAAGAACTCCTGTACGCGGGTGTGCAGCAGCCAGGTGCGCTGGAGGTTGGCGAAGGCGGCGGGGCTCTCGCCGAGGCGGCGGAACTTGTCGTGGAAGAACAGCAGGCCCGGCACGGCCCAGTAGATGATCGTGTCCCAGATGACCTTGGCCACCATCACCTGGGCGTTGCCCATGACCGGGTACTGGCCCTCGTAGGCGACCAGCCAGATCTCGCTGAGCACCAGGTAGACCTGGTTGTGCGCCACGGCCTTCTCGGTGATGTCCTCGCCGCCGCGGTCCCGGGTGACCAGGTCGGTGATCAGGCCGTTGCTGATGGCCATCAGGTCGCCGCCGGAGGAGTACAGCGGGTCGATCGAGACGCCCGCCTCCCCGGTCAGGCACCACCGGTCCTCGGAGTAGACCTGCTGGCAGCCGTAGGCGTAGTCCTTCATCACGCGGAAGTCCTGGATCTCGGCCAGGTGCCGCCGGACCTCGGCCGCGCACTGCGGCTCGTGTTCGTCGAGCCAGTCGAGGGCCCGCTCCAGGGTGTTGAACCCCTCGAAGGAGTGGGCCGCGTCCTCGGCGACGATGCCGATGCTGGTCGATCCGGAGGCGAGCGGAATGAGCCACACCCAGTAGCCGGGGCCCATCAGGTGGTTGGTCGAGAGCCGTCGCAGGCCGCCTGCGACCCTGTCCTGCCACTGCTCGTCGTCGGACCACCGCTGCACGTCGACCTCGTGCTCGATGCGGAACCAGGCGGCGTTGGCCCGGTGCCCCAGCGGCCTGGCCAGGCCCAGCTTGCGCTTGAGCAGTCCCGCGCGCCCCGTCGCGTCGACGACCCAGCGCGCCCGCAGCGGGCTCTGGTCCGCGCCGATGTGTACGAGGTGGTCGGTGCCCGCGGTGCCGAGGTCCACGTCCCTGACCTTGACGCCCTGGCGGAAGTCGACCCCGAGGCCGGTCACCAGTCGGCCGAGCGCGTTCTCCAGACGGCCGCGGTCGAGCTGGTAGGAGGCGAGGGGCGCCTCGGCGATCTGACCGTACTCGACACGGCGGGCGATGTCGGTGTTGTCGCCGTGGGTCAGGAACATGCGCAGGCCGAACTTGTGCAGCTGCTCGCTGTCGAGGTGGTCCGCGAGGCCGAGGATGTCGCGGAGGTAGTGGGCCTGCACCTCCACGCTGGACTCGCCGACCTTGTGGGCGGCCTCGGGCACGGGGTGTTCCTGGCGCTCCAGGACGGTCACGCGCAGTTCCGGGTCGGCGCGCTTGAGCTGGAGGGCCAGGGTCAGTCCGGTGATGCCGCCGCCGAGGATCGCGACATCGAGGCGCTCGGCGGTCTCAGACATAGCTGACCTCGCTGGTGTCCTTGTCCATGCTGTCCGCTCCGTTCGGTTCATGGTCTGGGGTGCCCGGCTCCGCGTGGGGCGTGCGCGGGGCGATCCAGCCGTCGCTGGTGGGGTTGCGGTGGCGTTCGCGCCGGTAGGTGGCGAGCAGTTCGGCGATCAGCGGGTCGCGCTGCCAGCTCTGCACCTGGGCGATCACGCGGTCCTCGCCGAAGCGGCCGCCGTGGGCGTCGATGACGGCGGTGACGAGCTGCCCGGCGAGCTGCGCGAAGAGCCGGGTGTTGGCGGCGAAGCGCTCGGGGAACTCCTCGTCGGTGAGGTCGTCCGCCATGCCCGCGTGCAGCTTCACCATGAAGTCGAGGGGCGAGTACAGGTCGACGAAGCCGGCGTCGAGCGCCTGGTCGTCGATGGCCGCCCACTCCCGGAAGAAGGCCTGCACCCGGTTGCTGATCGCGGCGAGGCGCTCCAGGTCGGCGGCGACCGGGGCGGTGTCGGCCACCGCGGGGAACTTGTCCTGGAAGAAGAGCAGTCCGAAGACGCCCCAGTAGAAGGCGGTGTCCCAGATGACCTTGGAGACCATCACCCGGGCATGGCCCATCAGCGCGTACTGGTTCTCGTAGACGGCGAGCCACATGTCGGTGACACGGCGGTAGAGCGCGTCGTGGACGGCCGCCCGTACGGTGACGTCCTCGCCGTCGAGCGACCTGCTGACCAGGTCGGTGACCAAGCCGTTGCTGATGGCGATCAGATCGAGGCCGGGTGAGTAGAGCGGGTCGAGGAAGACACCGGACTCACCGGTCATGCACCAGCGGGCCGGACCGTCGTAGACCTGTTCGCAGCTGTAGGAGTAGTCCCTCATGACGCGGAAGTCCTGGATCTCGTCCTGATGCCGCCGGACCTCGGCCGCGCACTGCGGCTCGTGTTCGTCGAGCCAGTCGAGGGCCCGGTCCAGGGTGTTGAACCCCTCGAAGGGGTGGGTGGCGTCCTCGGCGACGATGCCGATGCTGATGGAGCCGGAGGCGAGCCGGATGAGCCAGACCCAGTAGCCGGGGCCCATGAGGTGGTTGGTGGACAGTTCGCGGCGGCCCTCGCGGAGCCGCGCGTGCCACTCCTCGTCATCGCTCCAGGTGCCCAGGTCGATGGGGTGGGCGACCCGGAACCAGGCGGCGTTGGCCTTGTGCCCCACGTCCTTGCGCAGTCCGAGGCGCCGCCGCAGGAAGTGGCTGCGTCCGGTGGCGTCGACGATCCACCGGGCGCGGACACCGCGCTCGCCGGTGGCAGTGAGGAGCTGCACGTGGTGGGGTGCGTGGTCGGCGGAGAGCGCGACCTCCAGCACCCTGGCGCCCGGGACGAAGTCGATGCCCTCGCGGGCGCAGACGGCCCCGAGTTCGTTCTCCAGGCGTCCGCGGTCTAGCTGGTAGGTGGCCAGCGGCGGGAAGACCGAGCTGCCCAGTTCGACGCGTTCGGCGATGTCCTTGTTGTCCTGGCCGCTGAAGAACATGCGCAGGCCGAACTTGCGGATCTGCTCCGTCTCCAGGTGCGCGCCGAGCCCGAGGCCGTCGCGCAGGTAGTGTGCGGCGATCTCCACGGTCGACTCGCCGACCTTGTGCGCCGCCTCGGGTACGGGGTGCTTCTGGCGCTCGGCGACCAGGACCCGGATGCCCGGGCGCGCCCGGCGCAGATGAAGTGCCAGGGTGAGGCCGGCCGCTCCGCCGCCCAGGATCACGACGTCGTAGTGGTCGGGCGCGGTGGCGCCGTCGGCGATGCGGGTGCGGAGCCTGCGGGTGAGCAGGGCCCGCTTCTCTGCGGACAGGTCGGTTATCCGATGCCGTGCTGGTTGGGTCATGCGTCCCCCTTCATCCCGGACGACTTTCGGAGGGTGGGATTACGGACGACTTACTTCGCGTGCAAGCTGAGGGCGTGGATCGCGCTCCTCCGGTGCGCGTCGTCGGCACATGCCTTGACCTGCGTAACAGTGGGCCCACGAGAGGCCGTGCGTTGCGCTGCGAAGGGGCGTCGGAACGCGGCGGAACGGCGGGGTCGGGACGGATTTCCGCAACGGGAGCGGCGTCCGGAGGCGGGTCGGGGGGCCGGTATCCGCCTGCGGCCCGACGGATGTAGGCCTACGGCCCGGCGGATGTAGGCCTACGGCCCGGCAGCAAGTCGTCTGCGGCTCGGCAGACACACGCCTACGGCCCGGCAGCGAGTCGCCTGCGGCCCGGCAGATGGGCGCATGTGGCCCGGCAGCGAGTCGCCTGCGGCCCGGCGGATATACGCCTGCGGCCCGGCAGCGAGTCGCCTGCGGCCCGGCAGATGGGCGCTTGTGGACCGGCAGGGAGACGCCTGCGGCCCACCAGCGAGTCGCCTGCGGCCCGGCAGCGAGTCATCTGCGGCTCGGCAGATGGGCGCTTGTGGCCCGGCAGCGAGACGCCTGCGGCCCGGCAGACGGGCGCTTGTGGCCCAGCAGCGAGACGCCTGCGGCCCGGCAGCGAGTCATCTGCGGCTCGGCAGATGGGCGCATGTGGCCCGGCAGCGAGACGCCTGCGGCCCGGCAGACGGGCGCTTGTGGCCCAGCAGCGAGACGCCTGCGGCCCGGCAGCGAGTCATCTGCGGCTCGGCAGATGGGCGCATGTGGCCCGGCAGCGAGACGCCTGAGGCCCGGCAGACGGGCGCTTGTGGCCCAGCAGCGAGACGCCTGCGGCCCGGCAGATGGGCGCTTGTGGACCGGCAGGGAGACGCCTGCGGCCCGGCAGCGAGTCATCTACGGCTCGGCAGATGGGCGCATGTGGCCCGGCAGCGAGACGCCTGAGGCCCGGCAGCAAGTCGTCTGCGGCTCGGCAGGGAGACGCCTGCGGCTCCGGCCGGTCCGCCGCCGTCCCCGGCAGGGTGAATCGCGGGCGCCGCGCGTGACGGGAACGGGCATCCCCCGGTTGGTCAACCGCCGGCGATCGGATTTCCGGCCGAACGGCGGCACGATCCACTCGTCACACGAAAGGGGAGCCGTCATGAGCGAAGCGCCCAGCCCCGCACTGGAGACCGCCCTCGCCTACCACCGGGCCTGGACGGGGCACGACTTCGACCTCGCCATGACCTATGTCGCCGACGACATCGTCTGCGAGGCGCCGTCGGGCCGTCTGGAGGGCGCGGAGGCCTTCCGCGGGTTCATGGAGCCCTTCTCGCAGATCCTCACGGGATCTCACGTGATCTCCGCGTTCGGCGACGACACCACCGCGCTGCTCATGTACGACACGAAGACGCTCCCGGTGAAGAGCGCACCGGGAGCCGAGTGCCTGACGGTGCGGGACGGCACCATCAGGCATCTGCACATCATCTTCAATCAGGCGCCGTTCATCGCTGCGCAGGGTGCCCCCTCGGGGTCCTGACCGGCTCAGCCGCCCGCCGAGGCCAGGGGCGGCGCGGCGGTGAGGCGTTCCCGCAGCGCGAGCAGGCCGCGGCCCGCGACGGCGCCCAGGTCGCGCTCGACGGAGCTCAGGAAGAGGGAGAGCTGGCGCAGCGCGTCATCGGGGCGGCCCAGTTGGAGGTGCGCCTCGATGATGGTGCCGACGGCCAGTTCGTTGTACGGATCGAGGCGCAGTTTCTCGTAGGCGTACTCAAGCGCCTCGTCCAGCTCTCCGCGCGCGCTGTGGATCTGGATCAGGCGGATCAGCGCCTGCGAGCACAGGCCCTCGTACTGCCTGCGGTAGGGCGCGAGCCACCGCTGCTGGGACTCCTCGTCCTCAAGGAAGCGGCGGACGGTGTAGGCCGCGACGCGGCTGTAGTAGAAGCAGGCGCGCCGGGCGTCGCCGTGGGCGTCGCCCGCCCGCGCCTGCTCGAAGAGGCGCTCGACGTCGTGGGCGTCGCTCCACCAGCCCTCCCCCGGCTCGAAGCGGTAGAAGCTGGTGCCGCTGCGGTGGATGAAGGACGACTCCTGCCCCGGCCGCAGGTCCGGCTCCAGCATCCGGCGCAGGCAGTGCATGCCGACGTGGAAGCCGCTGGCCGCCTTCTCCGGGGCGGTGTCCTGCCAGCCGATGTCGATGAGCTGGTCCATGGAGACCGGCTTGCCCGGGTTCAGGAGGAACCACTTGAGCAGCAGCAGCGCCTTCTCCCTGCGGTGTCTGCGCTGCCCCAGGGCCTCGGTGCCCTTGAAGACACGGAAGGGGCCGAACAAGTACGCGCGGTAGGTGGCCCCTTGCTCCCGGCCCCGGGGCCGTGCCCACTCGGGGCCCGGGAACTCCGTCTCCGCCGATGTCATACCGTGCACCATCGCCCTCCCCGTCGTTCGCAGCGATCGTGAATGGGTATAGGTTCCGTTACTAGCGTTTACGGTGAAGGGTGTTCACGGAGATTGTCAAGCATTACGGTTGAACCCGCTGACACCCGTTGGGGCCCGACAGCGCGCTCAGACAAGGGACTTGGAGGCGCATGATGAGCCAGGTCGGATCCGGCCGCGCCGAGAGGACGCGCCCGGTGCTCAACCG
This sequence comes from Streptomyces flavofungini, assembly GCF_041028215.1. Classification (GTDB taxonomy): domain Bacteria; phylum Actinomycetota; class Actinomycetes; order Streptomycetales; family Streptomycetaceae; genus Streptomyces; species Streptomyces flavofungini_B. The sequence continues at coordinate 9,152 of NZ_JASKYR010000050.1, read as the reverse complement.
CCGCGAACGGCAGCGGCAGTCGACGCTCGACGAGATCGTCGTGGTCGGCAGGTCGCTGCTGCGCGAGGGCCGCGAGGTGACGCTGCGCGCCGTGGCCGCCGAGATGGGCTTCACGGCACCCGCGCTCTACCGCTACGTGGGCAATGTCGCCGCCCTCAACGAACTGCTCTCCAACGACATCTTCGCCGAGATCGTCCGCGCGATGGCGGCGGCGGCCGAACCGCACGGCGAGGAGGACCCCGCCGCGCAGATGGTGGCGGCCGCCACCGCCTTCCGCTGCTGGGCGCTGGACCATGTCGACGAGTTCCAGCTCGTCTTCCACACCAGCTCGCTCTCGGGCGAGCACGTGGCCCGCTCGGAGGCCGGCAAGGCGCTCCATCCGCTGTCCCCGGCCACCGGCAAGGGGGCCGCGGAGGGCGTGCAGATGTTCGCCGAGTTCTTCGGGCGGATCTTCATCGGGCTCTCGCGACAGCACCCGTTCCCGGTGCCCTCCCGTGCGGAGCTGGACGAGGAGTTCGTGGCGGTGCACTCCCCCGGCGGGCCGGGCAAGCCCGATCTGGTCGCCCTGCTTGGCGCGGACGGACTGGGGCTCATCTGGCTGTTCGAGCTCGCCTGGGCGCAGCTCTACGGCATCGTGATCCTGGAGGTCTTCGGGCATGTCCGCCCGCAACTGGTCAAGTCCGGGGCGCTGTTCACGGCCGTGATGCGCGAGATCGGGGCGCGGGCCGGGATGACGGACGACTGGGACAGGCTCACGGAGATCAGCCGGGAGATCCTCGCCCGCCGGAGCTGACGCGTCCGCACCGGTACGCCGCGCCGCGGATATCACCGCGCGTGCCTCACCCGCTCCCGCAGGGCGAGTAATCGGGGGCTCGGAGCCACCCCGAGGTCCTCGCTGAGGGTGCGCACGAACTGTTCGAGCTGCGAGACGGCGCCCGTGAGGCTGCCCTGCTCCAGGTGTATCTCGACCGCCGCGGTGGCCGCCTCCTCGGAGTAGGGGTCCCGGTCGAGTACGCGCATCGCACAGGTCAGGCCCTCGTACAGGTGCCCGGCCCGCCGATGCAGACGTAACAGGTGGAGCAACGTTTCCTCGTGACCGTGCTCATGGACGGCGCGAAAGGGTGCGAAGGCGTCCTGGTACACCTCCTCCGGCAGGAACCCGCGGTCGTAGTAGGCGAGCAGCCGCTCGTAGCACTCCGTCGCGGTCGCGGTGTCGCCCGCCCGGTGGGCCGCGCGGGCCGACCGGGTCACCAGCGCCACGTCGTCGGCGTCGGTCCACCAGCAGTCGGCCGGTTCGAACCAGTAGCGGCCGTTGGGGTCGGAGCGGATGAACCGCGAGGGCTGTCTGCTGGCGAGCTCGGGCTCAAGGACCCGGCGCAGGGAGTGCTGCGTCACGTGCAGCCTGTTCGCCCGGTTCCCCGTGCCGCCGGGCCAGAGCACCTCCGCGAGTTCGCGGTCGCGGAACTCCTGGCCGGGGTTGAGCAGGAACCACTTCAGCAGGGTGCGCGCGGCCGCCCGCCCGCCGCGCGGGTCTCCCAGGGGAGCGCCCTGCCTGTGCACCCGGAAAGGGCCGAAGAGCCACGCCTCGTACTCGTGCCGCGCGGTGCTTAACGGTGTGGTCGCAGCTCCCGGTGACTGGTCCATCGATCTCCCCCGTACCCCGTCGTACACCCGCCAAGTGTGGGCCGATGGTGCCCCAGTAAGCGTCATCTAAACCACCGGAGGCATATTCCTCAGCACTTATGTGCCATGTCATGACCAGGCGTGTTTTGGCGCCTGACACCACCGGCACCGTCCCGGCCAGGCAGTTCACCCGGTGCGGGCAGGGCGCGCACGCGGCGCCAATCGGCCGCACTTACTGACCGCGTAAGTCGGCCGTAAGACCTGCTCGGGGAGCGGGAACGCCACTTTCGCCACCCGTAAGCAACCGGTAAGTCGGCGGCCATAGCGTCCCCTGGCAGCCGCTGAAGGGCTGTCAGGACACTTCACCGCCCCGGTGCGCGGCCCCGGGCTGACCACAAGGAGGCGATCCATGTCCATGACCGTCGGCGAGTTGTTCGCTGCCCTCTCGACCCGGTTCAACCATGAGGCCGCGGCCGGTCTGAACCGGACCCTGCAATGGAGGATCACCGACGCCGACCCCGGCGTCTGGGCCTTCGAGATCAAGGACGGACAGGGCCGCCTCATCCCCGGCGGGGTCGCCGAGCCCGACACCACCTTCGTCACCAGCAGCGAGACCTGGGTGGCGATCGCGGAGGGCCGCCAGGACGCGATGCGCGCCTTCATGACCGGAAAGCTCAAGGTCAAGGGGGACATGATGCTCGCGATGAAGGTCCCGAAGCTCTTCGAAACCGGCGTCTGACCGCTGCCTTGAGGAGAGACGACGTGCAGAAACCCGCTGAGAACGAGACCGACCCCGAGAAGGTCCGCCTGGAGCAGGTCGCGGCCCTCACCGACCCCGCGACCATCCGCTACCTGGAGGAGATCGGGGTCGGCGAGGGATGGACCTGCGCCGAGGTCGGGGCGGGCGCCGGATCGATCGCACGCTGGCTGTCGAACCGGGTCGGCCACTTCGGCACGGTCCACGCCATCGACATCGAGACCGCCTACATGGACGGCCTTTCCGCGCCCAACCTCGAAGTACGGCAGCAGGACATCACCAAGGAGCCGCTGGAGGAAGGGGCCTACGACCTCGTCCACTGCAAGATCCTGCTGATGCACCTGCCGGAGCGCGAGCGCGTTCTCGGGGAATTCGCCCGAGCCCTCAGACCCGGCGGCCATCTGCTGGTCGAAGAGGCCGACATCCGCAGCATCCAGCGGGTCGATCCGCCCTCACCCCTGCTCACCCGGGCGGCCAGTGCCCTGGAGACGTTCTTCTATTTCGGCGGTGCCGATCCGGGATACGGGATGAAACTCCTCCCCGCCTTCCGCCGCACCGGGCTCAGATTGAGCGGCACCGACTGCCAGTTGACCGCGGTGCAGGCGGGCACGCCCGAGATGGAGACGATCGCGCTGAGCCTCGCCAAGCTCGCGCCGGTCATCACCAAGGTCGGCCTGATGGGCCAGAAGGAGGTGGAAGCCGCCTTCGACCTGCTGCGGCAGCCCTCGGACACGGTCCTCTACACGCCGATCACGGTCTCGGTCTGGGGCCGGCGCTCCGAGGACTGACCACCGCACTCTTCGGCACGCACGGAAAGGACAGCGGAATTGCTGTACGCAGTCATCGCCCACGACAGCACCGAACCGGGGACCTTCGAACGGCGCATGTCCGTACGCCCGGCCCATATGGCCAACGGCGACAAGATGATGGCCGACGGTTCCTTCCTCTTCGGCGGCGGAATTCTGGACGGCGCCGGAAAGATGTCCGGCGGCGTTCTGATCGTCGACTTCGAGACCCGCGAAGAGATCGACGCGTGGCTCGAGAACGAGCCCTACATCATCAACAAGGTCTGGGACCGCGTGGAAGTGCACCCCTTCCTCGTGCCGCCGCAGTTCCTCGCCCTCTTCCCGAAGTACCAGGAACAACCGGCCGCCGACTGAGGCCCTCCGCACGCCACCTCTCAGGGAGCTCACGCACCATGGAGACAACATCTCGCAGCCGCAGGGCACTGACCCTCCTGGTCACCAGCCTGGGGTCGTTCATGGTCCTGCTCGACGGGTCCATCATCTTCGTCGCGCTCGGCGAGATCCAGAAGGATCTCGGCGCGGAGATGTCGCAGCTTCAGTGGACCGTCGACGCCTACACCCTGCCGTTCGCGGCGCTGATGCTGATGACCGGCACCCTGGGTGACCGGCTGGGCCGCAAACGGGTGTTCCTCACCGGCCTCGTCCTGTTCGTCGCGGGCTCGGCCCTGTGCGGGTTCGCCGACAGCTTCGGTGTGCTCATCGCGGGCCGGGTCCTGCAGGGCGTCGGCGCCGCCGCCATCGAGACGGGGAGCCTGTCACTGCTGGTGTCGACCTTCAGCGACCCGCCGGGCCGGGCGAAGGCGATCGGCATCTGGACCGCCGTCTCCGGCGTGGCGCTGGCCCTGGGCCCGCTCTTCGGCGGCGTACTCATCGAGTCCTTCAGCTGGCACGCGATCTTCCTGATCAACCTGCCGGTCGGCGTGGTCGCCCTGGTGCTCGGCGTCCGCCGGCTCATCGAGTCGCGCAATCCCCACGCGGGACGGCTTGACGTCCCCGGCCAGGTGCTCGTGACCACCGGGCTCTTCTGCCTGATCATGGGGCTGATCCAGGGCGAGCGCGAGGGCTGGGGCTCGCCCCTGATCATCGGCCTGCTCGTCGGGTCCGTGCTGCTGCTCGGGGCGTTCCTGGCCGTGGAGATGCGCGGGCGCGAGCCCATGCTGCCCCTGGACCTGTTCCGCAACCGCACCTTCGCGGTGTCCAGCGTCATCGCCTCACTGCTCGGCTTCATCATCGTCGGCGCGATGTTCTTCATGGCCCAGTACTTCCAGACCGTGCAGGGACACTCCGCCCTCCAGACCGGCCTGCGGCTGCTCCCGCTGACGCTCGGCATCTTCTTCTTCTCACCGCCCGCGAGCGGCATCGCGGGCAAGCTCGGCCCGCGTGTCCCGATCATCGTGGGCGCGGTCCTGGTCACCGGCGGGTTCCTGCTCCTGACCACGGTCGAGCCCGGCTCCGGATTCGGCGCCGTGTGGTGGAAGCTCGCACTCGTCGGCGGCGGCATCGGCTGCATGTTCGCCCCGCTGACACTGGCCGTCATGGCCTCCACTCCCCCGGAGCGCGCGGGCCTCGGCTCCTCGATGATCAACACCACCCGCATCGCGGGATTCACGGCCGGTGCCGCGGTCCTCGGCACCGTCATCGTGACCGTCTTCAAGGACAAGATGGTCTCCGCGCTCACCGGCCTGGGCGCGCCCGGTCCCGTCGGTCACCAGATCGCGGACCGCATCGGCGGCTCAGGGGCCAGCGCGGGCCAGGGCGCCGACCAGATCCAGGACCTGCCCGTGGGGCGCACCGCGTTCGCCTCGGCGGTGGACGAGTCCTTCGTCGACGCCATCCACATGGTGTTCCTGATCTGCGCCGCCTGTACCCTGCTCATCGCCGTGCTCGCCGCCCTGTGGCTGACCCGCGGCCAACTGCCCGACCCCGCAGCCGTGCCCGCCGGTGACCCGGGCCGCGCGGACAGCGGCGAGGCGAGCGGCGCCGGCCGGGCCACGGCTCCGGCGGCCACCGTCCTGCCCGGGGCGCTCGTCGACACCGGATGGCTCGCGGAGCACCTCGACCGGCCCGGCGTCGTCGTCGTCGACTGCACGGTGAACATCCGGCCGCTGCCCGAGGGCGGGGTCGACCTCGGCCCCGGCCGCGAGGGATACGAACAGGGGCACATCCCCGGCGCCGTCTTCGCCGACCTGCTCACCGAGATCGCCGACCTCACCGCGCCCAAGCCCTTCGCGATCCCCTCGGCCGACGCGCTGGCCGCCGCCCTCGAAGGACTGGGCATCAGCGGCACCGACACGGTGATCCTCTACGACCGCGCGCACACCGCGTTCGCCACCCGCCTGTGGTGGATGCTCCGCTCGGTCGGCCACGACAACGCCGCGGTGCTCGACGGCGGCTGGCGCAAGTGGACCGCCGAGGGGCGCCCGGTCGACACCGGCACCGTCCAGCCGCGCCGGGGTTCCTTCGTACCGAAGCCCCGTCCGGAGCTCTTCGTCACCCGCGACCAGGTCCAGCGGTCGATCGGCGCGCCCACCGTCCGCCTCGTCAACGCGCTCTCCGCCGAGCAGCACGCGGGCAGCATCCCGGTGGCCCACGGCCGGACCGGACACATCCCGTCGAGCGTCAACGTCCCCGCGTCGGCGCTGATGGACCCCGAGACCGGGTGCTTCCTGCCCCCGCGGCAGCTCATCGACCGCTTCGAGGAGGTCGGCGCCACGTCGGCCGGGCAGATCATCGCCTACTGCGCCGCCGGAGTGGACGCCACGATCGACGCGTTCGCGCTGAACCTGCTGGGCGTGCGCGAGGTCGCTCTCTACGATGACGGCCTCGTGGAATGGAGCGGCGACCCCACGCTGCCCCTGGCCACCACGGTCTAGGAGGACGTCGACGATGGCATACGACAAGGAACTCGCCGACCGGGTGCGGGAGGCCCTCTCGGGCCAGGCCCAGGTGCGCGAGGTCAAGATGTTCGGCAGCCTCGCGTTCATGGTCAACGGCAAGATGGCGGCCACCGCCAACCCCGACGGCAAGCTCATGCTCCGCTGCGACCCCGACCGTACGGAGGAACTCCTGGAGCGCGAGGGCGCCGACTGGCCGGTGATGCAGGGCAAGCGGATGAGCAGGGGCTGGATCGTCGTGGCCGACTACGGCATCGAGTCGGACGAGGCGTTCGACTCCTGGCTCGCCGAGGCACTGGACTACAACGGAAAGGTGAGCGGCAGTGGCGACTGAGGAGACGGCGCCCGTCACCCCGCCCTTCGGCGGGTTCCCACCGGAGCTCTTCACCTTCCTCGAAGGCCTGGAGAAGGACAACTCCAAGACATATTGGGAGGCCCACCGGACGGTCTACGAGACATCCGTGAAGGACCCGGTGCACCGGCTCATGGCCGACCTGGAGGACGAGTTCGGGCCACTGCGCACCTTCCGGCCGAACCGCGACGTCCGGTTCTCCAAGGACAAGTCGCCGTACAAGACCTGGGTCGGCGTCACGACCAGCGACCGGGCGGTGGGCGGCATCGGCGCCTTCCTGCGGCTCGACGCCGAGGGCATGCGGCTGGCCGGTGGCGCCATGGCTCTCGCCCCCGACCAGATCAAACGCTTCCGTTCGGCCGTCGACGACGAGAAGTCCGCGGCGGAGTTCGAGAAGATTCGCGCCACCCTCGGCGAGCGGGAATTACCGGTCGGCCCCGGCATGCCGCCCGTCCTCAAGCGGGTCCCCAGCGGCTACCCGCCCGACCACCCGCGCGGTGAACTCCTGCGCTGGAAGGGCGCGGTGGTGGTCAAGGAGTACGCGCTCGCCGACTGGATGCACCGGCCCGACGCCATCGAGGCGGTGCGCACGATCTGGACAGCGACGGCACCGCTGAAGCGGTGGATCGATCATTATGTCGGCGAGAGCGCGACACCACGCCGCTGACATGGACGCGGAGCACAGGAGGACGGCACATGTGTGGGATGACCGGCTGGGTCTCGTACGACCGGGACCTCACTCGTGAGCGGGAGACCCTGGACGCGATGACCGCGACGATGGCGTGTCGGGGGCCAGACTCCTCCGGCACCCATGTCGAGCGGCACGCCGCCCTCGGCCACCGGCGGCTCGCGGTGATCGACCTGCCCGGCGGCAAGCAGCCGATGACGGCACACACACCCAACGGCGAGGTCACCCTCGTCTACAGCGGTGAGACCTACAACTACCGCGAGCTGCGCGAGGAGCTGATCCGGCGGGGGGAGCGCTTCGACACGGCCAGCGACACCGAGGTGGTCCTGCGCGGCTATCTGCGCTGGGGCGAGGCGCTGGCCGACCGCCTCAACGGCATGTACGCGTTCGCGATCTGGGACGCGCGGGACCAGAAGCTGGTCATGATCCGTGACCGGCTCGGCATCAAGCCCTTCTACTACTACCGCACCGCCGACGGCCTGCTCTTCGGCTCCGAGCCCAAGGCGATCCTCGCCAACCCCCTCGCCAAGCGGGTGGTGGACGCGGACGGGCTGCGCGAGGCGTTCTCGTACTGCTTCACACCGGGGCACGCCATATGGTCGGGCATGCGGCAGGTCGAGCCCGGCACCATCGTCACGCTGGACCCGAACGGCCTGCGCGAGCGCACGTACTGGCGCCTTGAGACGCGCCCGCACACCGACGACGTGGAAGCCACCGTCGGCCGCGTCCGCGAGCTGCTCGACGACACCGTGCGCCGCCAGCTCGTCGCCGACGTACCGCGCTGCGTCCTGCTCTCCGGGGGCCTCGACTCGGGCACGCTGACCGCGCTGTCCGCCGCCCACCTGGGCCAGGAGCGGGTGCGGACCTTCTCGGTCGACTTCGCGGACCACGTGGAGAACTTCACGTCGGACGACTTGCGCGACACCCCGGACGCGCCCTACGTACGGGACGTCGCCGAGCACGTCGGCTCGGACCACGCCGACCTGGTGATCGGCCCGAAGACACTGGCCGACCCCGCGGTCCGCAGGGCCGTGATCAGCGCCCGCGACGTGCCGGTGACCATGGGTGATCTGGACTTCTCCCTCTACCTGCTCTTCAAGGAGATCCGCCAGAGATCCACGGTGGCCCTGTCCGGCGAGGCCGCCGACGAGATATTCGGGGGCTACAAACACATGCACATCCCCCAGATCCAGCAGGCCCGCGCCTTTCCCTGGATCGCGCTGAACATCGGCGCCTTCGACAAGGACGGCACGGGCGTGCGCCCCGGGCTCTGGTCGGCGCTGCGCCTCGACGAGTACCGCGCGGACGCCTACGCGGACGCCGTGGGGCGGATCGAGCGGCTCGGCCCGGGGGACGACTTCGACTCGGAGGACGACTTCGAGTACCGCATGCGCATCATGATCCATCTGCATGTGACCCGGTTCATGCGCTTCCTGCTCGACCGCAAGGACCGGCTGAGCATGGCGCTGGGCCTGGAGGTCCGTGTGCCGTTCTGCGACCACCGCATCGCCGAGTACGTGTACAACGCGCCCTGGGCGATGAAGACGTACGACGGCCGCGAGAAGAGCCTGCTGCGCGGCGCGATGAAGGGCATGCTGCCGCAGTCCGTCACCTGGCGGCCGAAGAGCGCCTACCCCTCGACGCAGGACCCGTACTACGGCGAGGAACTCCAGCGCCAGGCCAAGGACCTGCTGAGCGACCGGGGCCACGCGCTCTTCGACCTGATGGACCGCCGCTGGCTGGAGGGCGCGACGGGCTGCGACCCGGCGACGATGGACCGGCTCACCCGCCTGGGCCTGGAACGCACACTGGACCTGGCGACCTGGCTGGAGGTGTACCGGCCCACGCTGGAGCTGCCGTAGCCGTCACCCCTGCCCCTGTCTTCCGGCGACCGGCGGGGGGCGCCGACTGACCTCGCCGCCGCTCACGGGGTCGCGGGTGCCCCGGTGGCCGGTTCGCCTTCATCGACGTCGACGGACGAGAGGTCGACGGCGCACTCCTCGGGGATGTCGGCGGCGGAGGTCTCGCACTC
>NZ_JASKYR010000005.1:0-40644 GCF_041028215.1 Streptomyces flavofungini | reverse complement strand
GGCACCACGCCCGCCCGGCGTTCGACACCCCCGACGGCTCCTCCGACGGCTCCTCCGGCGGCTCCTCCGACGAGGCACGGGAGCAGCCGAAGCCCGAAGACACCTCCCGCACCGGAGAATCCGAGCAGCCCAGGGGCGCCGCACGGACCAAGAAGACTGACGCGACTGACGCGACTGACGAGGCCGCCGCGGTTGACGAGACCCCCGCGACTGACAAGACCGACAAGACCAGCGAGACCGACAAGACCGACAAGACCGACAAGACCGGAGGCACCGAGTGAACGACGCCCTCGACGTCGCCCTGCGCCTCGTCATCGTCTTCGCGGTGTTCCTGGTGCTGCCCCTCGTCGTCGGCCAGACCGAGCACAAGGTCATGGCCCATATGCAGGGACGTCTCGGCCCCATGCACGCGGGCGGCTTCCACGGCTGGGCCCAACTGGTCGCCGACGGAGTCAAATTCGCCCAGAAGGAAGACATCGTCCCGGCGGCTGCGGACCGCCGCGTCTTCCAACTGGCCCCCGCGATCGCCCTCCTGCCCTACCTCCTCGTACTGATCGCGATCCCGGTCGGCCCCGGCGAGGGCGCGGTCGGCGAGGTCGTCGACGCGGGCGTCTTCTTCGTGCTCGCGGTCATGGGCGTCGGCGTACTCGGCTCCCTCATGGCGGGCTGGGCCAGCGCCAACAAGTTCTCCCTCCTCGGCGGCCTCCGCACCGCCGCCCAGCTCCTCGCCTACGAACTCCCGATGCTGCTCGCCGCCGCCTCGGTCGCGATGGCGGCGGGCACGGTCTCCCTGCCCGGCATCGTCGACGCCTTCGAGTGGTGGTGGCTGCCCTGGCAGATCGTCGGCGCCCTCGTCTTCTTCGTCGCGGGCCTCGCCGAACTCCAGCGCCCGCCGTTCGACATGCCGGTCGCGGACTCCGAGATCATCTTCGGCGCCTACACCGAGTACACCGGCCTGCGCTTCGCTCTCTTCCTCCTCGCCGAGTACGCCGGAATCGTCGTCCTGTGCGGTCTGACCACCGTCCTGTTCCTGGGCGGCTGGCACGGTCCGTGGGGCGCCGACGGCCTGGGCTGGGTCTGGACCCTGCTCAAGACGGCCGTCCTCGCCTTCGTCGTGATCTGGCTGCGCGTGTCCTACCCCCGTCTCCGTGAGGACCAGCTCCAGAAGCTCGCCTGGACCCTGCTCATCCCCCTCGCCCTCGCGCAGATCGCGCTCACCGGCATCGTGAAGGTGGCGATCAACTGATGCCCCCCATCCCCGGGTCAGGCCTCGCCAAGGGCCTCGCCGTCACCCTCCGCACGATGACGAAGAAGACCGTCACCGAGCAGTACCCCGAGGCCCAGCCCGAGCTGCCGCCCCGCACCCGCGGCGTCATCGGCCTCTTCGAGGAGAACTGCACGGTCTGCATGCTGTGCGCCCGCGAGTGCCCCGACTGGTGCATCTACATCGACTCCCACAAGGAGACGGTGCCGCCCGCCGCCCCCGGTGGCCGCGAGCGCAGCCGCAACGTCCTCGACCGGTTCGCCATCGACTTCGCCCTCTGCATGTACTGCGGCATCTGCATCGAGGTCTGCCCCTTCGACGCCCTCTTCTGGTCCCCGGAGTTCGAGTACGCCGAGACCGACATCCACGAACTCACCCACGAGCGCGACAAACTCCGCGAGTGGATGTGGACGGTCCCGGCTCCGCCCGCCCTCGACCCCGGCGCCGAGGAACCGAAGGAGATCGCCGCCGCCCGCAAGACCGCCGAAAAGCTCGCAGCCACCGCCACAGCCACCGGTGCTGGTGCTGGTGCCAGTACTGGTACCGGTACCCGTACCGCCACCGGCACCGAGCCCGCACCCGAGTCCGCGCCCGCACCCGGAGCAGAGTCCGCGCCCGGCTCCGGGACGAAGCCCGCACCGCAGGAAGGGGAGTCGTGAGCCCCGCAGCAGCCCACGCGGCGGCAGCCGCCGCGACCGCGGAGAGCCACGGATTCCTCTCCCCGACCGGCGTCGAGATCGCCTTCCTCCTCGTCGGTCTCGTCACCCTCGGCGCGGCGGTCATCACCGTCACCACCCGCCAGCTCGTGCACGCCGCCCTCTGGCTCGTGGTGGCGCTCGGCGGCCTCGCCGTCGAGTACCTCCTGCTCACCGCGGAGTTCATCGCCTGGGTGCAGGTCCTCATCTACGTCGGTTCCGTCGTCGTGCTCCTCCTCTTCGGTCTGATGCTCACCAGGGCGCCCATCGGCCGCTCGCCGGACGCCGACTCGGGCAACCGCCCGGTCGCGCTCGCCGTGGCCCTCCTCGCCGCCGCGGCTCTGGTCTGGGTCGTCGTCGACGCGTTCCGCACCACGGTGATCGATCTGGACGGCGCCGCCCAGGGCGCCACCGACGTCACCGGGTCGATCCTCTTCCGGCACTGGGTGCTCCCCTTCGAGGCGCTCTCGGTCCTCCTCCTCGCGGCCCTCATCGGCGCGATCGTCCTGTCCCGGAAGAAGGCAGCCCAGGACCGGGAGGAGAACAACTGATGCAGCTCCACCTCGCCTATCCCGCCGTCCTCGCCGTCCTCCTTTTCTGCGTCGGCGTCTACGGCGTACTCGCCCGCCGCAACGCGATCCTGGTCCTGATGTCCGTCGAGCTGATGCTCAACGCCGTCAACCTCAACCTCGTCGCCTTCGACGTCTGGCTCCGCGACTCCCTCCACGCCGGGCAGGCCCTGACCCTCTTCACCATCGCCATCGCCGCCGCCGAGATCGGCATCGGCCTGGCGATCGTCCTGGCGGTCTACCGCAACCGCGGCAGCTCCGCCGTCGACGAACTCCGCGACACCGCCGAGTCCGGCGGCCCCACCGGCCCCGAGTCCGGCGACTCCGCCGAGGCCCAGGAGCCGCGGCAGACGCAGAAGGCTGAGACCACCTCGTGACCACGACCACCCTCGCCGTCCTCGTCCCGCTCCTTCCGTTCCTGGGCGCGGCGGCGGGCCTGCTGCTCGGCCGCCGGGTCCCCGGCCTCGTACGCCCCCTCGCGGTCCTGCCCACGCTGACGGCGCTGCTGCTTGCCGTGCTCGTGGCCGTCCGCCAGGGCGGGGGCCGCTCCGTCGACGCCGCCACCGAACTCACCCCGACCGGCTCGGTCCCCGTCGAACTCGCGCTGCACATCGACGGCTTCGCCGCCCTCGTCGCCGTCCTGGTCGGCGTCGTCGCCTCCTGCGTGCAGATCTACTCGACGGGCTACCTGCGCGAGGACCCGCGCTACCCCTCGTACGCCGCTCTCGTCTCCCTCTTCACCTCCGCGATGCTGCTCGTCGTCTACTCCGGCGACCTGATGGTGCTCCTGGTCGGCTGGGAGATCATGGGCATCTGCTCGTACTTCCTCGTCGGCCACTACTGGGAGACGCCCGAGGCGCGCGCCGCCTCCCTGAAGGCCTTCCTGGTCACCAAGCTCGGCGACGTACCCTTCCTGATCGGTCTGTTCGCGCTCGCCGCGGACACCGGTTCCTTCCGGATCACGACGATCCTCGCGAAGGTCGCGGACGGCGGCCTCGACCACCCGACGCTGATCGCCGTGCTGCTCCTCGCGGGCGTGGCGGGCAAGTCCGCGCAGTTCCCGCTGCACACCTGGCTGCCCGACGCGATGGCGGGCCCCACGCCCGTCTCCGCTCTGATCCACGCCGCGACGATGGTCGCCGCCGGTGTCTACTTCGTGGCCCGGCTCCTCCCCGTCTTCGCCGCCTCCGGCGCCGCCCTGGTGGTCCTCGCCGTCATGGCCGCCGTCACCATGGCCGGTTCGGCCCTCGCCGCGCTCGCCCAGGACGACATCAAGCGCGTCCTCGCGTACTCGACGATCGGCCAGCTCGGCTACATGACCGGCGCCCTCGCCGTCGGCGACCGCGGTGCCGCCGTCTTCCACCTCCTGTCCCACGGCGCCTTCAAGGCGCTGCTCTTCCTCGCGGCGGGCGTGATCATCCACGCCGCCGGCACCAACTCGCTGGCCGCCATGTCCCGCATGAAGGGCCTGCGCGACCGCATCCCCGACGCCTACTGGACGATGACCGTGGCGCTCCTCGCGCTCGCCGCGATCCCGCCGTTCAGCGGGTTCTTCACCAAGGAGGCGGTGCTCGGCGCCGCCGAGCACACGGCCACGGGCCACTCCGTCGCGCCCGCCGCGGCGGGCTGGATCGTGCTCGTCACCGGCCTGTTCGCCGCCCTCCTCACCGCCGCGTACGCGACGCGTCTGTGGCTGCTCGCCTTCCACGGCAGGGGAGCGGAAGCCCCCGACCACGGCAGGCAGCCCCTCGCCATGACGGCCGTGCTGTGGGTCCTCGCCGTTCCCTCTCTCGCGTTCGGCCTCGCCGTCGGTGTCCTGCCGGACTGGTTCGACGGCCACTCGCTCGCCCCGACGCTCACCACGTCCGTCCTCGGCACGGGCCTCGCGCTCGTCGGAGCCCTCGTCACCTACGGCGCCTGGCGGCACACCACCGCGCTCGCCGCACGCGTCCCGATGGGTGCGGTGGCCGCGACCCCCGGCGGCGACGGGGGAGTGGTCGAGGCGGAGGCCATCGCCACCCACGGCCCCGCCTACGGAGACGTGGCCTCGGCCGACGACCCGGCCGACCCCGGCCGTCTGCTGCTCGGCCCCCTGCACCGGCACGCCGCCGCGGGCTTCCGGCTCGACGCCGTCTACGCCACCCTGTTCGTCCGCCCCGTCCAGGCCGCCGCACGCCTGGTGCGCTTCCTCGACCGCGAGGTCGTCGACACCTATGTGCGCGGCGCGGGCACCGCACCCCGCTGGCTCGGCGCGGCCGTCCGGCGCGCGCAGACCGGCAACGTGCAGACCTATCTGAGCGCGCTGCTCGCAGGCACGGTCGTCCTGGCCGTCGCCGCCGTCCTCGTCGCCACCGCCGGAGCGTGAGCAGCCGTGATCGGTATCAGTGAGTCCGTGATGCAGTTTCTTCTGGCATTGATCGTCGTCGGCCCGCTCATCGGCGCGGTGGCCGCTCTCCTCCCGGCTCCCCCCGGGCTGAAGGGGAACTCCCCCGACCAGGCGGTGCTGCGCCACGGCGTGTTCGTGACCGGCGTCATCCTGCTCGCCACGATCGCTCTCGCGCTCGGCTTCGACCACGACCATCCGTCGAAGATGCAGGCCACGACCGATATCAGCTGGATTCCCGCACTCGACGTGCGCATCCATCTCGGCATCGACGGCATCTCGCTCCCCCTTCTGGTCCTGACCGCGCTGCTGACCTTCCTCTGCGCGCTCTACTCCTACTTCAAGCTGCCCGCGGGCCCCTCCCCGAAGGCGTTCGTCGCGCTGATCCTCGTGCTCGAGTCCGGCACCCTCGCGACCTTCGCCGTCCTCGATCTGCTGCTGTTCTTCCTGGCGTTCGAGATGGTGCTCATCCCGATGTACTTCCTCATCGCCCGCTGGGGCGGCGAGCAACGGACCCGGGCGGCCTGGAAGTTCATCCTCTACACCCTGCTCGGCTCCGTCGTCATGCTGCTGGGCCTGCTCCTCATCGGGCTCAGGTCCGGCACTTTCGACATGGTGGCACTCGCCACTGACAACGGCCGGGGGCTGAGCACATCCGTGCAGGTCATCGCCGTTCTGGCGATCGGTATCGGGCTCGCGGTCAAGACGCCGATGTGGCCGCTGCACAGCTGGCTGCCCGACGCGCACACCGCCGCGCCGACCGTCGGCTCGGTCCTGCTGGCCGGCGTACTGCTGAAGATGGGTACGTACGGATTCGTCCGGATCGTCCTGCCCGTCGCACCCGACGGCATGCGCGAGTTCGCGCCGTACCTCGCGGCCCTCGCGGTCATCGGGATCATCTACGGATCCCTCGCCTGCCTCGCGCTCGCCAGGCAGGGCGCCAAGGGCGACCTCAAGCGCCTCATCGCCTACTCGTCCGTGGGTCACATGGGCTTCGTCCTGCTCGGCATCGCGACGATGAGCCCGACCGGCGTGAACGGCGCGCTGTTCGCCAACATCGCGCACGGCCTCATCACCGGCCTGCTCTTCTTCCTCGTCGGCGCGCTGAAGGACCGCACGGGCACAACCGATCTCGACTCGCTCGCGCGGGAGTCGGGCGCGGCCCTCTACGGCAAGGCGCCCCGCCTCGGAGGTCTGCTCGCCTTCGGCGCCGTCGCCTCCCTCGGGCTGCCGGGCCTCGCCGGATTCTGGGGCGAGATGCTGGCGCTGTTCGGCGCGTTCGAGCCCGCCGACGGCCTGAGCCGCCCCGCGTTCCTCACCTTCATGTCGATCGCCGCCTTCGGCACCCTGCTCACCGCCGCGTACATGCTCATCGTGGTCCGCCGCGTCTGCATGGGCCCGATGCCGCAGACCGCCGCCGAGCCCACGCCCAAGGCCCTCGCCGACGTCCACGGCTACGAGTTCGCCGCCTGGACGCCGCTCGTCGCCCTCACCGTCCTCGCCGGACTCTGGCCCGCGGCTCTCCTCGGCCTGACCGACCCGGCCGTGCAGAAGCTCCTCACTGGAGGCAAGTCGTGACCGTGGCCGCCGAAAGCGCCGAAAGCGCCACAAGCCTCGTCCAGTCCGTCGACTGGCTCGCGATCGCGCCGCCGACCATCGCGGCCGTCGTCGGGCTCGTCGTACTCGTCGCCGACCTCTTCCTGGGCGACGCCAGGAAGGCGCTGCTCGGCTGGGTCTCCGTGGCGGGCCTGGCCGCCGCCGCACTGGCGCTGCTGCCCCTCCTCGACGACGACCGCTCCACCTTCTGTCTGACCGGCGGCGGCACGCACGCGTGCAGCTACACCGCCGACCGCTTCACCCTCGTCATCCAGCTCCTCGTCCTCGGCGGCGCCCTGGTGGCCGCCCTGCTCTCGATGAGCACACTGAAGGACTCCGCAAAGGAACTGCCCGCCGGGGAGTACTGGTTCCTGCTGCTCTCCTCCGCCGCGGGCGCCGCCCTGCTGCCCGCCTCCCGCGACCTCGCGACGCTCATCGTCGCCCTGGAGGTCGCTTCCCTGCCCGCCTTCGCGCTCGTGGGTCTCAGGTACGGCGACAAGCGCTCCTCCGAAGCGGCCCTGAAGTTCTTCCTCTCCTCGGTCACCGCGACCGCCGTGAGCCTGCTGGGCGTCAGCTTCGTGTACGCGGCCACCGGCACCCTGCACCTCACCGAGATCGCCGCCGAGCTGGAGAAGGCCGACGGACAACTCCACACGCTCGCCCAGACCGGCGTCGCCCTCACCCTGGTCGGCTTCGCCTTCAAGGTGGCGGCCGTCCCCTTCCACTTCTGGGTGCCCGACACCTATGTGGGCGCGCCGCTGCCCGTCGCCGCCTATCTCTCCGTCGTCGGCAAGGCCGTCGGTTTCACCGGGCTCATCCTCGTCACCGTCGTCGCCTTCCCCTCGTACGCGGAGGTCTGGGGCCCCGCTCTCGCCGTCCTCGCCGCGCTCACCATGACCGCGGGCAACGTCGCGGCCCTGCGCCAGCAGTCCACGCGCGCGTACAGCGCGGTCCGCCTCCTCGCCTGGTCCTCCGTGGGGCAGGCCGGGTACCTCCTGGTGCCGATCGCCGCCGCCGGATACGCCGACGAGCCCGCCGACGCCGAGAGGGCCATCGGCTCCACCGTGGCGTACGCCCTGATGTACGCGGCGGTGAACCTCGGCGCCTTCGCCGTGGCCGCGCTCGTCGGCCGCACCCAGCGCCTGAACCGCGTCAGCGACTACCGGGGCCTGTACGCGCGCAGTCCGCTGGCCGCTCTCGTCCTCGGCTTCTTCCTGCTCTGCCTCGCGGGTCTGCCGCCCGGCATCATCGGGCTCTTCGCGAAGGTCACGGTCTTCTCGGCCGCCGTCGACGCTGGTCTGGGCTGGCTGGCGGTGGTGATGGCGGTGAACGTCGTGATCGCGCTGTTCTACTACCTCCAGTGGACGGCGCTGCTCTTCCGTGCTCCCGAGGGCGAGCCGGTCAGGCACCGCGTCCCCGCGCCGCTCACGGCCGCCATCGCGGTGACCGCGGTCCTCGGTGTCGCGCTCTCCGGAGCGCCCCAGCTCGTCCTGCGGTTCTCCGACACGGGCCTGTTCTGACGCGGTACCGCGCGGCCGTCACCCGCGCGGCCTACAGCGCTCCTGCGCGCACAAGGGAACTAGTGCTCCCCGCCTGGCGTTGACCAGTACGGGAGGGTCCACTGAACAGTGGAAGCACCAGTCAGCAGAGGGTTCCCCCACGCACCACCAGGAGGGCGTACCGTGCACCGCCGGCACAACGGGTTGAAGACCGCCGTACTCCTCGGGGGACTGTCCGCGCTCATCCTCGTCATCGGCAGTTTCTTCGGGCGTACAGGCTTGATCGTCGCGCTCTTCGTGGCGCTCGGCACCAATGCGTACGCGTACTGGAACAGCGACAAGCTGGCCCTGCGCGCGATGCGGGCCCGACCGGTGAGCGAATTCGAGGCCCCCGCGCTGTACCGCATGGTCCGCGAGCTCTCCACCCAGGCCCGCCAGCCCATGCCCCGCCTCTACATCTCACCCACCGAGGCCCCGAACGCCTTCGCGACCGGCCGCAATCCGCGCAACGCAGCGGTGTGCTGCACGGACGGCATCCTGCGGCTCCTCGACGAGCGCGAGCTGCGCGGCGTCATCGGCCACGAGCTGAGCCATGTCTACAACCGCGACATCCTGATCTCCTCGGTCGCCGGAGCCCTCGCCTCGGTGATCATGTTCCTGGTCAACTTCGCCTGGCTGATCCCGGTCGGCCGCTCGAACGACAACGACGGCCCCGGCATCTTCGGCATGCTCCTGATCATGCTGCTCGGCCCCATGGCGGCCTCCATCATCCAGCTCGCGATCAGCCGCTCCAGGGAGTACGAGGCCGACGCGTCCGGCGCACAGCTCACCGGCGACCCGCTCGCCCTCGCCAGCGCCCTGCGCAAACTCGACGCGGGGACCAAGCAATTGCCGCTGCCGCCGGAGCCGCGTCTGGAGACGGCGAGCCACATGATGATCGCGAACCCCTTCCGTCCAGGGCAGGGCATGTCCAAAATGTTCTCCACACATCCGCCCATGGCGGAGCGCATCGCCCGACTCGAGCAGATGGCAGGTCGTCACCAGTGAAGACAGTCCTCAACGTCATATGGCTTGTCCTGTGCGGCTTCTGGATGTTCCTCGCCTACCTGGTGGCGGGCGTGCTGCTCTGCATCACGATCATCGGCATCCCGTTCGGCGTCGCGAGCTTCCGCATCGGCCGCTATGCCCTGTGGCCCTTCGGGTACGCGGCGGTCGAGCGCCGTGACGCGGGCGCGCCCTCCTGCGTGGGCAATGCGCTGTGGCTGGTCCTCGCGGGCTGGTGGCTCGCGATCGGCCACATCGTCACCGGCGTCCTGCTGTGTGTCACCATCATCGGCATCCCTCTGGGCCTCGCCAACTTCAAGCTGATCCCGGTCTCCCTGCTGCCGCTTGGCCGCGAAATCGTCCGCACGGACCAGCCGTTCGCCGCGCGCTACTAGGAACGCGACTCCAGCCGGGGCACCCGCGCGTAAACCCGCCGGAGCCCCGGCTGTGGTGTGTCGTGCACCTCATGGATCACCGCAACCGCGTTCGTGCGTACTGACGTCCTACAGGACAACAGCGCACAAAAGCTCATCGCGCGGGAAAGGCAGGTCACCGTATGGGCATCGTCAGTTGGATCGTTCTGGGGCTGCTCGCGGGCGCCGTCGCCAAGCTGCTGCTGCCCGGACGAGACCCGGGCGGGTTCATCGGCACGACGCTCATCGGCATCGCGGGCGCCTTCATCGGCGGCTGGCTCTCCGCCCGCTTCCTCGACCGCCCGATCGACAACCACTTCTACGACGGCGCGACGTGGGCGGCGGCCATCGGCGGCTCCCTCGTCCTGCTGGTCGGCTACCGCATCCTCTTCGGCCACTCACGCCGCTGAGGAACGCATTCCCTCGACTGCGGCCAGCAGCAAGGGCGGGCACCCGGTCCGGGTGCCCGCCCTCCGTCGTACGGCATCACCAGTAGGGGGCGGGGCGGCCGGATTCGAACCGGCGTCCTCCTTCATGCTGTAAAGGCGCATTACCTCTGTGCTACGACCCCGCCTTGCCAAGATCCTAACGAGCGGCCTGCTGCCGGAGCACCTGATATTCCGCGCGCCGATCCGCTCGATCCGCTCGATCCGCTCGATCCGCCCAATCCAGCCGCACCAGCTGGATCAGCCACGCATCACGAACTACCGGTAGTTGACGAACTGCAGGGCGAAGTCGAAGTCCTGCCCCTTGAGAAGCGCCTGAACGGCCTGGAGGTCGTCGCGGCTCTTCGAGCTGACCCGCAGCTCGTCGCCCTGCACCTGCGCCTTGACGCCCTTCGGGCCCTCATCGCGGATGATCTTGGCGACCTTCTTGGCGTTCTCCTGGGAGATGCCTTCCTCGATCGAGGCGAAGATCTTGTACTCCTTGCCGGACAGCTGCGGCTCACCGGCGTCGAGCGCCTTCAGCGAGATACCGCGCTTGACCAGCTTGGACTCGAAGACATCGAGGATCGCCTTGACCCGCTCCTCGCCGCTCGCCTCCATCAGGATCTTCTCCCCGGACCACGAGATCGAGGCGCCGGTGCCCTTGAAGTCGTAGCGCTGCGAGATCTCCTTGGCGGCCTGGTTGAGGGCGTTGTCGACCTCCTGCCGCTCGACCTTCGAGACGATGTCGAAACTGGAGTCGGCCATGTCCTGTGGCTCCTTGTATCGGGGAAATCGGTGTCTGAGTGCTCAGCGGATACGCGGCCGCCTGACGCCGACCGCGTCCACAAAGCCTAGCCACAGCCCCCGCGCGGGGCGCTGATCAATCGGGTGGCGAAGCACCCCTGTGCATCAGGTATCGTTTACGTCGTTGCCACGGAGCGCCGCGAAAGCGGAGCGAGGCAGCAAACCCGGCGGTGTGCCCGAGCGGCCAAAGGGAGCAGACTGTAAATCTGCCGGCTCAGCCTTCCCAGGTTCGAATCCTGGCGCCGCCACATGAAGGTAAACCCCCTCCGATCTGCGGAAACGCAGGGCGGAGGGGGTTTCTTCGTGGGGGGTGGGCGCAGAATGGGGGCATGTCGTCGCGTCGCAGGAGCTGTCCGGAGTGCCGTCGAGAGATCGCCGTCGTCGGTGGACGGTTCGCCCGTCACGATCCGCCGGGGCCGCGCGCCTCCGGCGATCTGATCTCCTGCCCGGGCTCCCGCAGGCAGGCGCCGCTGGGCGCCGCGCAGCCCGCTCTGGACGGCTACACCGTCCCGGAGACCCCGGGACAGCTCCCGCTCTTCTGAACGGCCCTCAGCGCCCCTCCCGGGCCCGCCGCGGAAAGCGGCTCAGTTGCCCGCGACCGACTTGACCGCCACCGACACCGGCACGGAGCCGCTCACCAGCTCCAGCGTCAGGCCCGCCGTCGCCGGCGTCTCCACGAGTTCCGCGAGCACCGCGGCCACGTCGTCCCGCGGGACGGGGCCGCGTCCCGTCGAGGCCTCCAGGCGCACCAGGCCCGTGCCCGCGTCGTCCGTCAGCATGCCGGGACGCAGGATGGTCCAGTCGAGTCCGGCACGCGCGCGTACGTTGGCGTCCGCCTCGCCCTTGGCCCGCAGATAGACGTCGAAGACCTCGTCGCCCTGGTGCGTCGGATCGGCGCCCATGGACGACACGACCACGTACCGCCGCACTCCCGCGCGTTCCGCCGCGTCCGCGAAGAGCACGGCGGCCCCGCGGTCCACGGTGTCCTTGCGGTCGACGCCGCTGCCCGGCCCCGCACCCGCCGCGAAGACGGCGGCGTCGGCCCCACGCAGCCGGTCGGCGACCTCGTCGACCGAGGCCGACTCCAGGTCGCACAGCAGCGGTTCGGCGCCGGCCGCACGGAGATCGTCCCCCTGTCCGGCGTCCCGGATCAGCCCGGCGACCTCGTCACCACGCGCGGCGAGCAGACGCTCCAGCCGCAGCGCGATCTGACCATGTCCTCCAGCGATGACAATGCGCATGCTTTCGACCGTACGGCAGCGTGGGCGGGATCGCCGGGTACGGATCGCTGGCGAGCGGGTGCCGACGGCCCCGGGCGCGACCGGAGTACGCCCTTGCCCGGCCGGAGCACGCCCTCGCTCAGGGCGTCGACTCCCCGCCCCTGGACCGCCCCGGTTCGTTCCCGGTGTCCTTGGCGCGGCCCTGGCGCGGCAGGTCAAGGGCGACGGCCGCCGCCGAGTCGCAGTACTCCCGCACCGCGCTGGTGCGCGCCACCACGCGCCCCCTGTGCACCACGATCCGGCTGTACGCGAGCGACAGCGCCCCCGCGAGGCGGTCCCCGCGCACCGCGAGCAGCTCGGCGGGGAAGCCCGCCTCGACCCGTACCTCCGGCAGGCCCATGGCCGTGCGCGCCGCCCCGCTCACCGCGTCGTAGGCCTCCTCGGGGCGCAGCCCGCAGCGGGAGGCCAGCAGGTAGGCGGCCTCCAGCGGGTCGCCGCGGCCCACGGGGTTCGCGGCGTCCCGCATGGCCCCGCTGCCCGCGGCGAGCCGCACCCCCGCCGCGCGCAGCAGCCGCACCGGGGCGTCGCCGTGCCGCTCGGAACTGGCGCAGCCGCCCTGCGGCAGGCAGACCACCGTCACACCGGCCGCCGCGAGCTGACCGGCGGTACGCGATGCCACCTCCCTCGGCAGGCGCCCCAGCCCGCCACAGGGGCCGATCGTGACCCCGGCGCGCAGTCCGCCCGCCATGGCGGCGAGCCGTCCGAGCCGGGCCGGATCGTCTCCGTCCGTATGCAGGTCGACCGGGCAGCCGTGCTCGGCGGCGATGTCGAGCACCGCCTCCGCGTACCCCGTCGGATCGGGGTCGAGATCCGGACAGCCGCCCACTACGGAGGCGCCCATTTTCACCGCGTCCCGCAGCATCGCGAGCCCGTCGGCGCCCGCGACCCCGGTCAGCAGCCGCGGCACCGCGACCGCCGTCAGGTCGACCAGGCCCCGCAGGGAACGCCGCGCCTGGAGCACGGCCTCCATCGGGCCGAGCCCCTGGACGTCACCGATGCGCACATGCGACCGAAGGGCCGTCGCGCCGTGCCCGAGCTGGAGCAGCGCCGCCTCGGTGGCCCTGCGCTGCACATCGGGGATGTCGTACGAGACGGGGCCAGGCACGTCACCGGAGAGCGCCGTGTCGCCGTGCGCGTGCGGCTCCGCGGCGGCCGGGAGCAGCAGGTAGCCGCCGAGGTCCACGCGCGAGCCGTGCGCGGCCAGGCTGCCTGCCGTGCCGACCGCCTCGATGTGTCCGCCGCCGAGCCGGACGTCCACCGTGCGTCCGTCGGTGAGCCGGGCGCCGCAGAGCAGCAGGGACCCCGGTTCGGCCGCGGCGTCGGGGCCGGAGGGTCCCGGGGAGCCGGAGGAGTGGGGCTGCTGCGGCTGGCTGTCGGGCATCGCACTCCTGGGGTTCGGGGGCGGCTGCTGTCGGGTCGGGTGGCCGCTGCGGATGCGAGGGGGGCGTCAAGATCACGCAGCGTAAGCCGAGCCTAGGACGGCGACAGGTCCGCTTCGAGGAGGAGCGCAATAGTCGTACCGGTGTGGTGCGACGGTGCGGATGGCGGCACGGACGACGGTGCGGGTGGGGCGTTCAGAGGCGCCTGGGACGGTGCTTCCGAAGGGTGCGGAGAGCCGTCGGGAAACGGATTTGGGCGATCGGCGACCAACCGTGTAATGTCTTCATCGCTCGCCCCAATAGCTCAGTCGGTAGAGCGTCTCCATGGTAAGGAGAAGGTCTGCGGTTCGATTCCGCATTGGGGCTCTGATGTCGAGTGATCCTCGCCTTCGGGCGAGGGGATCCGGCATCGCAGCGGTGTAGCTCAGTCGGTAGAGCAAGCGGCTCATAATCGCTGTGTCACCGGTTCAAGTCCGGTCACCGCTACTGCTGGTAGCCGATTGTGGGGTCGGTCCTTCGATCGGCTACTCTTGTATGCGTTCATCCGTCCATCCGTCCGTCAAGGAGCACTCACGTGGCTGCCACCGACGTCCGCCCGAAGATCACGCTGGCCTGCGTGGAGTGCAAGGAGCGGAACTACATCACCAAGAAGAACCGGCGTAACAACCCGGACCGTCTTGAGATGAAGAAGCACTGCCCGCGCTGCAACGCGCACACTGCGCACCGCGAAACGCGCTAAACACAGGCTCGCACCCGAGGCCGTCCCCGATTGTGGGGGCGGCCTCGTGTCGTTCACTCAACCAACCACAGGAGGTACCGAGTCCATGGCGCTCGACCAGTCCTTCGTGGGGCGGTCCTATCCGCCCACCGATCCTTATGAGGTCGGCCGGGAGAAGATCCGCGAGTTCGCCGAGGCGGTGGGCGACGCCAATCCCGCGTACACCGACGCGAAGGCCGCCGAGGCGCTCGGTCACTCCGATGTGATCGCTCCGCCTACTTTTGTGTTCGCGATCACTTTCAAAGCCGCGGGGCAGGTAATCCAGGACCCGCAGCTCGGGCTCGATTACAGCCGGGTGGTGCACGGTGACCAGAAGTTCGCCTATACCCGCCCGGTGCGCGCGGGCGACAGGCTTTCGGTGACGTCGACCATCGAGAACATCAAGACGCTCGCGGGCAACGAGATCATCGACATTCGCGGCGAGGTGCACGACGAGACCGGCGAGCATGTGATGACCGCCTGGACCAAGCTCGTCGCGCGCGCGGCTGAGCCCGCGAAAGAGGGGGCCTGAGGCGATGACGGCGACGATTTCCTACGACGACGTCGAGGTCGGCACCGAGCTGCCGCCGCAGACCTTCCCGGTGACGCGCGCCACGCTGGTGCAGTACGCGGGTGCCTCCGGTGACTTCAACCCGATCCACTGGAACGAGAAGTTCGCCGTCGAGGTCGGTCTCCCCGACGTCATCGCGCACGGCATGTTCACCATGGCCGAGGCGATCCGCGTGGTGACCGACTGGGCGGGCGACCCCGGAGCGATCGTCGAGTACGGCGTGCGCTTCACGAAGCCCGTCGTCGTCCCCAACGACGACAAGGGCGCCCTGATCGAGGTCAGTGCCAAGGTCGCGGAGAAGCTCGACGACAACCGCGTCCGGGTCGACCTGCTCGCCAAGAGCGCGGGCCAGAAGGTTCTCGGCATGTCGCGGGCGATCGTGCGGCTGGCCTGACGGCTTACCGCGATTCCGCTACGTAGCTGTGCTGGTAAGGGGCGTTCTCCATTGAGGACGCCCCTTACGCGTGCCCTGAGCCCTTCACGCGTGCCCTGAGCCCTTCACGCGTGCCCTGAGCCCCCTCCGTGGACGTGAAAGCCGTCCGGACCGAGGTACTTGACTACTTAGTGATTGGCCACTAACTTCGTCGTCATGGTCAGGATGAGCGCAGAGGAACGGCGCGAGAGCGTCATCCGCGCGGCAATGGTCGAGTTCGCCCGCGGCGGCTACAAGGGCACCTCCACCGAGGTCATCGCCAAGCGCGTGGGTGTCTCGCAGCCGTATCTCTTCCGGCTCTTCCCGAGCAAGCAGGCCATCTTCCTGGCGGCTTCGGAACGGTGCTGCCGCGAGGTCAACGAGGTCTTCAAGCGGGCGGCCGAAGGGCTGAACGCGGAGGAGGCCGTCCACGCCGCCGGCGCCGCCTACCAGGCGCTCATCGCCGACGACCCGGACATGCTGCTCATGCAGATGCAGATGTACGTCGCGGTGGCCTCCGCGGAGGCCAGCGGCGACCGGGAGTTCGGGGAGTCGCTGCGGGCCGCCTGGATGGAGATGTACGACACGGTCGTGCTGATCCAGGGGGCGGACGTCGACGAGGCGACGACCTTCCTGGCGTACGGGATGCTGATCAACGTCCTGGTGTCGATGGGCTTCCACCCCGACCACCGGGTGTGGAAAGGGTTCTACGACTCTGCGCAGCCCAGGCGTGAACCGGAGACGTGAGCCGGAAGCGCGAGCTGAAGGTGTGGGGGTCCCAGATGGGGGAGTTCCGCATGCGGGAATTGCAGGGGCGCAAGCTGCCGGTGTGAGCCCGGAAGAGGCGGGCCGACGTAGGTGAGCCCGTGGGGGCCAGCGCGGCTGCGTGCACGCGCGCGTGAGGAGCGGTCTTCTGTGGCCGCAAAAGTTAGTAATCAATAACTAATCTTTGGGGGAAGCGATGTCACAACCGTCCGCACGGGCCGGGGGAGCGGTCTGGGCCCTCGTCATCACCAGCGTCGCCGGATTCATGGCCGCGCTCGACAACCTCGTCGTCACCACCGCCCTGCCCTCCATCAGCGAGGATCTCGGCGGTGGCATGCACGACCTCGAATGGACGGTGAGCGCCTACACCCTCACCTTCGCCGTGCTCCTGATGTTCGGCGCGGCCCTGGGCGACCGCTTCGGTCGCCGCAAACTGTTCTCCGTGGGCCTCGCGATCTTCACCGCCGCCTCCGGCGCGGCGGCCCTCGCGCCCGGTCTGGAGGAACTGATCGCGGCCCGCGCGGTGCAGGGCGTCGGCGCCGCGATCATGATGCCGCTCACGCTGACCCTCCTGACGGCGGCCGTACCGGCGGACAAGCGCGGCATGGCGTACGGGATATGGGGGGCCGTCAACGGCCTCGCGGTCGCCGGTGGCCCCCTCATCGGCGGCAGCCTCACCGAGCACGTCTCCTGGCACTGGATCTTCTGGCTGAACGTTCCGCTCGGCCTGGCCCTGCTGCCGCTCGCCCGCCTCCGCCTCACCGAGTCCTACGGCCCCGGAGCGCGCCTGGACATCGCGGGCACCCTGCTCGCCAGCGGAGGCCTGTTCGGCATCGTCTACGCGCTGGTGCGCGGTCCGCTCGACGGCTGGAGCAGCGCCACCGTGCTCACCGGGCTCATCGCGGGCACCGCGCTGCTGGGTGGGTTCGTCCACCACGGCATCCGCAACAGGGCGCCGATGCTGCCGATGCGGCTCTTCCGCAGCCGCGCGTTCTCCGGGATCAACGCGGCGAGCCTGCTGATGTTCCTCGGGATGTTCGGCTCGATCTTCCTGCTCAGCCAGTACATGCAGGGCGTCCTTGGATACTCGCCCACGGAGGCGGGGCTGCGGATGCTGCCCTGGACCGGCATGCCGATGCTCGTGGCGCCGCTCGCGGGCTACCTGTCCGACCGTGTCGGCGGCCGTCCCGTCGTCGCCGCCGGACTCTTTCTCCAGGCCGTCGGTCTCGCCTGGTACGGCATGGTGGTGGCGCCCGACGCCAGCTACGCCGCCCAGCTCCCCGCCCTGATCATCAGCGGTGTCGGGATGTCGCTGTACTTCGCTCCGGCCTCCGCCCTGGTGATGTCCAGCGTCGCGCCGCACGAGCAGGGCATCGCGTCCGGCGCCAACAACGCGCTCCGCGAGGTGGGCGGCGCCCTCGGCATCGCCGTCATGTCCTCGGTCTTCTCGGCGCAGGGCAGCCTCCGCTCGCCGCAGAGCTTCGTGGACGGCCTGGAGCCCGCCCTGTGGGTCGGCTCCGCGACGGTGGCCCTGGCCGCGGTGGCCGCCCTGTGCATCCCCTCGCGCCGCCGCGACGCGGCCTCCGGGCCCGGGGCAACCGAGTCCGGCCCCGAGGCGCCCGAGCGGCCGGAGAGCGGGCTGCTGGCCGTCTGAGCCGACCGGAACGGCCCCGCCGGGAACGGCGGGGCCGTTCTCGTACTCTTGAGCACGTGCAGGAACTCCATGACGCCCCGCTCGCCCCGCTGACGACCTTCCGTCTCGGCGGCCCCGCGACCCGCCTGATCACCGCGACGACCGACGCCGAGGTGATCGAAGCCGTCCGCGAAGCCGACGCATCCGGAACGCCACTGCTGCTCATCGGCGGTGGATCGAACCTGGTCATCGGCGACAAGGGCTTCGACGGCACCGCCCTGCGCATCGCCACCGAGGGCTTCGAACTGGACGGCACGAAGCTCGAACTCGCCGCGGGCGAGGTCTGGACGGACGCCGTCGCGCGCACCGTCGACGCGGGCCTCGCGGGCATCGAGTGCCTGGCCGGAATCCCCGGCTCCGCGGGCGCGACGCCGATCCAGAACGTGGGGGCGTACGGCCAGGAGGTCTCATCGACGATCACCGAGGTGATCGCGTACGACCGGCGGACGCACGAGACGGTCGTCATCCCGAACGCCGAGTGCGACTTCTCCTACCGGCACAGCCGCTTCAAGGCCGAGGCCGACCGTTTCGTGGTGCTGCGTGTGCGCTTCCAGCTGGAGGACGCGGGCGGGCTGAGCGCCCCCGTCAAGTACCCGGAGACGGCACGCACGCTCGGCGTGGAGGCGGGCGACCGCGTTCCGGCGGCGGTGGCCAGGGAGACCGTCCTGAAGCTGCGGGCGGGGAAGGGCATGGTGCTCGACCCCGAGGACCACGACAGCTGGTCGGCCGGGTCGTTCTTCACCAACCCGATCCTCACCGAGGAGCAGTTCGCGGCCTTCCACGCGCGCGTGGCGGAGCGCCTCGGCCCCGACGTCACCCCGCCCGGCTTCCCGGCGGGCGAGGGCCGCGTGAAGACCTCCGCCGCGTGGCTCATCGACAAGGCGGGCTTCACCAAGGGCTACGGAGAGGGCAGGGCGCGCATCTCCACCAAGCACACCCTGGCCCTCACCAACCGCGGCGGCGCGACCACCGAGGACCTCCTGGACCTGGCCCGCGAGGTCGTGGCCGGGGTCGAGGAAGCCTTCGGGATCACCCTGGTCAACGAACCGGTGACGGTCGGCGTCAGCCTCTGAGCCACGTGTCGGCCCCCGCCAGCAGCCGCTCCTGTACGTCCTTGGGCGCCGCCGAGCCGCGGATCGACTGCCTGGCCAGCTCCGCGAGCTCGGCGTCGTCGAAGCCGTGGTGCTCCCGCGCGATCTCGTACTGCGCGGCGAGCCGCGAT
This sequence comes from Streptomyces flavofungini, assembly GCF_041028215.1. Lineage (GTDB taxonomy): Bacteria > Actinomycetota > Actinomycetes > Streptomycetales > Streptomycetaceae > Streptomyces > Streptomyces flavofungini_B. Next base: position 21,870 of record NZ_JASKYR010000005.1, on the reverse strand, counting down.
CCGAAGAGCAGCGGGTCGTCGGCGCCCAGCGCCATCGGCACCCCGGCGTCGAAGAGGGTCCGCAGGGGCACGTCCTCGGGCTTCTCGTAGACGCCGAGGGCGACGTTGGACGCCGGGCACACCTCGCACGTCACGCCGCGGTCGGCGAGCCGCTTCAGGAGCCGCGGGTCCTCGGCTGCCCGCACCCCGTGCCCGATCCGCGCCGCGTGCAGGTCGTCGAGGCAGTCCCGCACCGAAGCGGGCCCCGTCAGCTCGCCGCCGTGCGGTGCCGCGAGGAGCCCGCCGTCCCGCGCGATGGCGAAGGCACGGTCGAAGTCGCGCGCCATGCCGCGCCGTTCGTCGTTGGAGAGCCCGAAGCCGACGATGCCGCGGTCGGCGTACCGCACCGCGAGCCGGGCCAGTGTGCGGGCGTCCAGCGGGTGCTTCATGCGGTTCGCGGCGACCAGGACGCGCATCCCGAGGCCGGTCTCCCGCGAGGCGCTCTCGACCGCGTCCAGGATGATCTCCAGGGCCGGGATCAGACCGCCGAGCCGCGGCGCGTACGAGGTCGGGTCGACCTGGATCTCCAGCCACCCCGAGCCGTCCCGCAGATCCTCCTCGGCGGCCTCGCGCACCAGGCGCTGGATGTCCTCGGGCTCACGCAGACAGGAGCGCGCGGCATCGTAGAGCCGCTGGAAGCGGAACCAGCCCCGCTCGTCGGTGGCGCGCAGCTTCGGCGGCTCGGCGCCGGTGAGCGCGTCCGGGAGACGCACCCCGTACTTGTCGGCGAGGTCCAGCAGGGTCGCGGGCCGCATCGAACCGGTGAAGTGCAGGTGCAGATGGGCCTTGGGCAGCTCTCTTACGTCTCGTACACGCTCCATTGGAGGATCTTGCCGTACATACGGCGGGTCCCGGAAGCGGCTTTCCCCTTCGTGGTCCTCCCCGAACGAAGAAACGGGCCGCCCCTCCGGAGGAGAGACGGCCCGCACGCACGCGTGGAGCGTGTTTTCCGGGACCGGTGCCCCGCGCCGGGGCGCCGGCCGCGCCCCGCCAGGTGTCAGTCGCGGGCCTCCGCCAGCAGCTTCTGGACGCGGGAGACGCCCTCGACGAGGTCCTCGTCGCCGAGCGCGTACGACAGGCGCAGATAGCCGGGCGTCCCGAAGGCCTCGCCGGGAACGACCGCCACCTCGGCCTCCTCCAGGATCAGCGCGGCCAGCTCGACGGAGTCCTGCGGGCGCTTGCCGCGGATCTCCTTGCCGAGCAGGCCCTTCACCGAGGGGTAGGCGTAGAAGGCGCCCTCGGGCTCGGGGCAGAGCACGCCGTCGATGTCGTTGAGCATCCGCACGATGGTCCTGCGGCGCCGGTCGAAGGCCTCGCGCATCTTCTCGACCGCGACCAGGTCCCCGGAGACGGCGGCGAGGGCCGCGGCCTGGGCGACGTTGGAGACGTTGGACGTGGCGTGCGACTGGAGGTTCGTCGCGGCCTTGACGACGTCCTTCGGGCCGATGATCCAGCCGACCCGCCAGCCGGTCATGGCGTACGTCTTGGCGACGCCGTTGACCACGACGCACTTGTCGCGCAGCTCGGGAAGGATCGCGGGGAGCGAGGTGAACTTCGCGTCTCCGTAGACGAGGTGTTCGTAGATCTCGTCGGTCATGACCCACAGGCCGTGCTCGACGGCCCAGCGGCCGATCGCCTCGGCGTCGGACTCGGTGTAGACGGCGCCCGTGGGGTTGGACGGCGAGACGAAGAGCACCATCTTGGTGCGCTCGGTGCGGGCGGCCTCGAGCTGCTCGACCGAGACGCGGTAGCCGGTGGTCTCGTCGGCGACGACCGGGACCGGGACACCGCCCGCGAGACGGATCGACTCGGGGTATGTCGTCCAGTAGGGAGCCGGGACGATGACCTCGTCGCCCGGGTCGAGGATCGCGGCGAAGGCTTCGTAGATCGCCTGCTTGCCGCCGTTGGTGACCAGGATCTGCGAGGCGTCCACCTCATACCCGGAGTCGCGCAGCGTCTTCGCGGCGATGGCCGCCTTCAGCTCGGGCAGGCCCCCGGCCGGTGTGTAGCGGTGGAACTTCGGGTTCCTGCAGGCCTCGACGGCCGCCTCGACGATGTAGTCCGGAGTGGGGAAGTCGGGCTCACCCGCGCCGAAGCCGATCACCGGCCGCCCGGCGGCCTTGAGGGCCTTGGCCTTGGCGTCGACGGCGAGGGTCGCGGACTCGGAGATCGCGCCGATGCGCGCGGACACCCGGCGCTCGGTCGGAGAAGTTTCAGCGCTCATGACCCCATCGTTCCAGACCCGAAACGGCCCCGGCGCGGGGGATTCCAAGAGCATCGCCACCGATTCTGTTCGACGGAGCGCCGCGGACCACGTACACTCACTGCTCGTTGGCCCTCACCGGCCGCACCCTCTCGACGCACTCCGTGCACATGGGCGGATGCGGTAGGTTGGGGGAAATCAAAGGGTCGTAGCTCAATTGGTAGAGCACTGGTCTCCAAAACCAGCGGTTGGGGGTTCAAGTCCCTCCGGCCCTGCTACACACTCCTTCGCCAGGATGTGTGCGCATGTACGTACTGCATTGCACCGCCGTGCGGCTCAACCGGGCGCGGCACGGCCACGACCCGGAATCAGGTGAGGACGAGTGACGGACGCCGTGGGCTCCATCGACAAGCCTGATGCCCAGGACGAGGCGACGGAGTCCAAGAAGAAGGCCCGCAAGGGCGGCAAGCGCGGCAAGAAGGGCCCCTTCGGCCGTCTCGCGCTCTTCTACCGCCAGATCATCGCGGAGCTCCGCAAGGTCGTCTGGCCGACTCGCAGTCAGCTCACGACTTACACCACAGTGGTGATTGTCTTCGTCGTCATCATGATCGGTCTCGTGACCGTGATTGACTATGGCTTCAGCCACGCTGTCAAGTACATCTTCGGCTGAGCCGAGAGCGAAGGGCGCCGTTCCCGGCGCCCCTATTCGCGTGTTCCACCCCTTGTATCCAGGAAGAAGCAGCCACCGTGTCTGACCCGAACCTGAACGACGCCATTGAGCCTCGCGGCGGGCAGGATGCCGAGTCCGTCGAGGACGAGCTCGACATCGTCGAGGCGGCGGACGCCGAGGAGCCGGATCAGGCCGAGGCAGCCGACGCCGCCGCGGGCGACACCGCCGAGGAGGCCGCCGTCCACCTGGAGGGTGACGCCGAGGCCACCGCCGAGTCCGGCGAGGACGAGGGCACCGACGCGGAGGCCGCCGACCCGGAAGCCGCCGACGAGGAGCTCGTCGAAGAGGAGTCCGAGCCGGTCGACCCGATCGTCGCCCTGCGCGAAGAGCTCCGCACCCTCCCCGGCGAGTGGTACGTCATCCACACCTACGCCGGTTACGAGAACCGCGTGAAGACCAACCTCGAGCAGCGCGCCGTCTCGCTCAACGTCGAGGACTTCATCTTCCAGGCCGAGGTGCCGCAGGAAGAGGTCGCCCAGATCAAGAACGGCGAGCGCAAGACCATCCGCCAGAACAAGCTCCCGGGCTACGTGCTGGTGCGCATGGACCTGACGAACGAGTCCTGGGGCGTCGTCCGCAACACCCCCGGCGTCACCGGCTTCGTGGGCAACGCCTACGACCCGTACCCGCTGACCCTGGACGAGATCGTCAAGATGCTCGCCCCGGAGGCCGAGGAGAAGGCCGCCCGCGAGGCCGCCGAGGCCGAGGGCAAGCCGGCTCCGGCCCGCAAGGTCGAGGTGCAGGTGCTCGACTTCGAGGTGGGCGACTCGGTCACCGTCACCGACGGCCCGTTCGCCACGCTCCAGGCCACGATCAACGAGATCAACGCCGACTCGAAGAAGGTCAAGGGTCTCGTCGAGATCTTCGGCCGCGAGACCCCGGTCGAGCTCAGCTTCGACCAGATCCAGAAGAACTGATCCACGGGGTACCGGTCCCGCGGGACCGGACGCCCCTGGCTCACCCGCCTCTGGAACATACGCTTCCGACCAGGTCAGACAGGCTGCCAAAGCCGGTCTGACCTGCTCGGTTTTTAGCTGCACGACCATACCCGTTATCGTTGTGCGGTATGCCTCCATCCGGATGACCGGATGGTTGGCTGAAAACTCTCACTAGGACCCGGAGAGAGCAATGCCTCCCAAGAAGAAGAAGGTCACGGGGCTCATCAAGCTCCAGATCCAGGCCGGCGCCGCCAACCCGGCTCCGCCGGTCGGCCCCGCGCTGGGCCAGCACGGCGTCAACATCATGGAGTTCTGCAAGGCGTACAACGCCGCGACCGAGTCGCAGCGTGGCTGGGTGATCCCGGTGGAGATCACGGTCTACGAAGACCGCTCCTTCACCTTCATCACCAAGACGCCGCCGGCCGCCAAGATGATCCTGAAGGCCGCTGGTGTCGAGAAGGGCTCCGGCGAGCCCCACAAGACCAAGGTCGCCAAGGTCACCGAGGCGCAGATCCGCGAGATCGCGCAGACCAAGATGGAAGACCTCAACGCCAACGACCTGGACGCCGCGTCGAAGATCATCGCCGGCACCGCCCGTTCCATGGGCATCACGGTCGAGGGCTGAGACCCTTCCCCGTCTGACCTTTCTCAGTGGTAGGGCCAAGCGCTGGTCCGCACCACGACTCCATACCTGAACCAACAGGAGCAGAAGTGAAGCGCAGCAAGACTCTCCGCGCTGCGGACGCCAAGATCGACCGGGAGAAGCTGTACGCCCCGCTCGAGGCCGTCCGTCTCGCCAAGGAGACCTCCACGACCAAGTTCGACGGCACCGTCGAGGTCGCCATGCGTCTGGGTGTCGACCCGCGCAAGGCCGACCAGATGGTCCGCGGCACCGTGAACCTCCCGCACGGCACCGGCAAGACCGCCCGGGTCCTGGTCTTCGCGACCGGTGACCGTGCTGCGGCCGCGGAAGCCGCTGGAGCCGACATCGTCGGCGCCGACGAGCTCATCGACGAGGTCGCGAAGGGCCGCCTGGACTTCGACGCCGTCGTCGCCACCCCGGACCTCATGGGCAAGGTCGGCCGCCTCGGCCGCGTGCTCGGTCCGCGTGGTCTGATGCCGAACCCGAAGACCGGCACCGTGACCCCCGACGTCGTGAAGGCTGTCAACGACATCAAGGGCGGCAAGATCGAGTTCCGCGTCGACAAGCACTCGAACCTGCACTTCATCATCGGCAAGGTGTCCTTCGACGACACCAAGCTGGTGGAGAACTACGCCGCGGCCCTGGAGGAGATCCTCCGTCTGAAGCCGTCGGCCGCCAAGGGTCGCTACATCAAGAAGGCCGCCATCGCCACCACGATGGGCCCCGGCATTCCGCTGGACTCCAACCGCACCCGCAACCTCCTCGTCGAGGAGGACCCGGCCGCCGTCTGATCCTGACGGCAGCCGCGTCGCGCACGCGTTCTGTGGACGGGCCCCGCAACCTTTCGAGGTGCGGGGCCCGTCCTGTTTGTGTACGGGCCGTCCGCGTACGGGCAGGGCATACGGATACGTGTGTCAGTGGCTTGCGCTAGCGTGCGGGTCGTCGAACAAGCCAAGGGGTGGGAATGAACAGCACGACGTTGCGGCGTACGGGTCTCTCGATCGCGGTGGCCGCCGCGCTGACGGGCCTCGCGGCCTGTGGTTCGGGCGGGTCGGGCGGTTCCTCCGACAAGGCCGGCGGCGCGGACGACAAGGGCGGCATCAAGGTCAGCCCCATAGCCGCCCTGCGCACGGTCGAGAAGTCCACCGACAAGGCGGACACCGCCCGGGTGAGCGGCACGACGAGCATGGGCGCCCAGGCCACCATGGACATGAAGGGCGTCATGGGCTGGTCGGACGGCATCACCGGCGAGGTCACGGTCTCCTTCACCGGTGGCGCCCAGGCGGAGCAGATGAAGCAGCTCGGCCAGTCCACGCTCGACTACCGCTATCTGAAGAACGGCTTCTACGCGCACATGGGCGACGCCTTCGCGGCCAAGGCGGGCGGGGGCAAGCACTGGATCGAGTACGACTACGACACGCTGGCCGAGATGAGCGGCGCCGCGGGCGAGGCGTTCCAGGACCAGATGCAGAACACCACGCCGAACCAGTCGGTGAAGATGCTGCTGGCCTCGGGCGATGTGAAGCGCGTCGGCGAGGAGGACGTCCGCGGGACGAAGGCCACGCACTACTCCGGCAAGGTCGACGTCGCGGACTTCACCGCCAAGGGGACCGACCTGGACGAGGACCAGCTGGGTGAGCTGCGCAAGCAGTTCGACCAGGCGGGCATCAGCACCGAGACCATCGACATCTGGGTCAACGACGACGACCTCCTGGTCAAGAAGATCGAGAAGGCCGACACGAAGAACGGCCCCTTCACGCAGACCGCCTACTACAGCGACTACGGCACGCCGCTCTCCGTCGAGAAGCCCCCGGCCTCCGACACCCTGAGCTTCAAGGACCTCGTGGCCAAGCAGCAGCCCGCGTCCTAGCGGAAGCGGCGGCCCGCGGCCCAGCGGAAGCAGCGGCCCGCGGCCGAGCGGAAGCGGAATATCCGGAAGCTGTCCGTCTCACCCCTCGGGTACTCTCGGCTATCCATAGATGTGTCGATCATGTGTTCCTAGGGGTGGGGTCATGACTGCTGTTGTCGTACGTGGAAAGCAGGGCGGCAAGAGGGTGGCGGGCGCCGTGCTCGCCACCGCGCTGCTCTGTACCGGCGCGGTCGCCTGTGGCGGCTCGGACGGCGAGGGGGACAAGGGCGGCAGGGCCGCCGGGGGCATCCAGTCCGCGTCGCAGGTCACCGAGGTCATCACGGCCGCCTACAAGAAGACGACGGCCGCCAAGTCCGCCAAGGTGCGGATGACGATGTCCACGCCGCCCGGCAAGATGGGCAAGGCCATGGGCGGCGCCGGTGAGATGAAGATGTCCGGCGTGCTTGGCTGGGACCCCTCCGTCATGGACGTGACGATGTCGGGCTCCGCGCTCACCGAGGGTGACCCCGACGCCCCCAAGCAGGTCCGCATGCTCATGCGTGACAACGTCATGTACGCCGACCTGGGCGCGGCCGCCGCCAAGGACATGGACGGCAAGCGCTGGATGAAGATGGACTTCGCCGCCATGGCCGAGCAGTCCGGCGACGAGAAGCTCATGAAGCAGATGACCGGCAGCCTGGACAGCATGAACCAGGACCCGGCCAAGCAGCTCGCGATGCTCCTGGAGTCCCCGAACCTCAAGCACGTCGGCTCCTCCGAGGTCGACGGTGCGCAGACCCAGCGCTACAAGGGCCGCCTCACCGTCAAGGAGATGATGTCGACGAACGACTCCCTCGACGACGTGCTCAGCAAGAGCGAGAAGGAGAAGCTCCTCAAGAACATCGAGAAGTCGGGCATCAAGGGCTACGACACCGAGGTCTGGGTCAACGAGGACGACTACCCGGTCCGCATGGACATCGACATCAAGACCCCCGAGGGCACGGTCAAGACGTCGCAGACGTTCTCCGACTACGGCACCACGGCGAAGGTCACCCCGCCGCCCGCCGGTGAGACCTTCGACCTGATGGAGATGTTCAAGGAGCTCGGAAAGCTCGGCAAGGGCGACACATCGGACACCGACGCCCTGGGGCTGGACAGCGGCGTCTGACCGGATTTGCCTGACGCGGATCCGTTCGCGTACGCTTCCACAGAAGCCAAAGACCGCTGGTCGTTGCCGTGCTCTCGGAAGAGGGGGCGGTGGCCGAAGGATCCGCTGAGACGGCGGACGACCCGCGCAGGTGACTGTGGAAGTGCTCCTGGACCGATTGTGGTCCGGTCGAGCTCACGCCCCGTGCGCCTGCGCCGGGGCGTTTCGTTTTGTTCGGCCCCTTCTGAGCGGTCCTCATCACCCGGAAGGAGGCCGACGCTCTATGCCGACGCCCGACAAGGCTGCCGCGGTAGCCGAGCTCACGGACAAGTTCCGCAGCTCGAACGCCGCCGTGCTGACCGAGTACCGGGGTCTCACCGTGGCCCAGCTCAAGCAGCTGCGCCGTTCGCTCGGTGAGAACTCCGAGTACGCCGTGGTGAAGAACACGCTGACCAAGATCGCGGCCAACGAGGCCGGGATCAACACGCTGGACGACCTGTTCACGGGTCCGACGGCGGTTGCCTTCGTCACCGGTGACCCGGTGGAGTCGGCCAAGGGTCTTCGTGACTTCGCCAAGGAAAACCCCAACCTCGTCATCAAGGGCGGTGTCCTTGACGGCAAGGCGCTGTCCGCCGATGAGTTCAAGAAGCTCGCGGACCTCGAGTCCCGCGAGGTTCTGCTCGCCAAGCTGGCGGGCGCCATGAAGGGCAAGCAGTCCCAGGCTGCCGCGCTCTTCCAGGCGCTTCCCTCGAAGTTCGTCCGCACCGCGGAGGCGCTTCGTGCCAAGAAGGCCGAGCAGGGCGGTGCCGAGTAATTCGGCTCGCGCATTGATCGACGCCCGCTAGGGCGCCGGTCGCAGCGGGCCGAACGTACGCCCGCCTTCATATACACCCGGCACCAGCCGATTTAGTGGAAGGATCGCCCATCATGGCGAAGCTCAGCCAGGAAGACCTGCTCGCTCAGTTCGAGGAGCTCACGCTCATCGAGCTCGCCGAGTTCGTGAAGGCCTTCGAGGAGAAGTTCGACGTCACCGCCGCCGCTCCGGTCGCCGTTGCCGCTGGTGGCGCCGCTGCCGCCCCGGCCGAGGCCGAGGCCGAGCAGGACGAGTTCGACGTCATCCTCACGGGCGCCGGCGAGAAAAAGATCCAGGTCATCAAGGTCGTGCGTGAGCTGACCTCGCTGGGTCTCAAGGAGGCCAAGGACCTCGTCGACGGCACCCCGAAGCCCGTCCTCGAGAAGGTCGCCAAGGACGCCGCTGACAAGGCCGCCGAGGCCCTCAAGGGCGCCGGCGCCTCCGTCGAGGTCAAGTGACCTCACGAGTCGTCTGACTCTCTGCACCGTACGTATGGCGGAAACGCTGTAACGCACGGGTCGCCAAAGGCGATCACCCATGTGGGTGGTCGCCTTTCGGCGTTCCTGGGCCACCCGTGAAGGTCGCCTTGCGATGTCGGTCGCGGCGAGTATGGTGATCTTCGTTGTGCCCCGGAACGGCCCGTGACGGTGACGGTCCAAGGGCCAAGTCGGGGCATGGGGGCCTTGACGAACCGCACGCAGCGCGCAATTCTCAGGACGCGTCGTCACAACGATCCGCATCCGAGGCATGGATCGGCGGCGAAGAGGGCAGTATCGATGTGCGTTGAGGACGTGGCTTGCAGCAGGGGTTGAGAACAACGAGGGTCTCCCAGAACCCGCACTGGACATCAGTGGGCCGACTGGCTACACTGACCCTTTGCGCTGCCTGTTAGCTGCCTCCTGCCCGTCACCAGGGGCATGCCCATGCTTGAGCACCGTGCACTGAAGCATCCCTGACCTGGGATCTCCGTCTCTGTGCCCCGCTTGGGACCGGTACGCGCGTAGTGAGTCCGAGCCCTCGGAAGGACCCCCTCTTGGCCGCCTCGCGCACTGCCTCGACCGCGAATACGAACAACGGCGCAAGCACCGCCCCGCTGCGCATCTCCTTTGCAAAGATCAAGGAGCCCCTCGAGGTTCCGAACCTTCTTGCGCTGCAGACCGAGAGCTTTGACTGGCTGCTCGGCAATGACGCGTGGAAGGCTCGTGTCGAGGCGGCTCTGGACAGCGGACAGGACGTCCCCACCAAGTCCGGTCTGGAGGAGATCTTCGAGGAGATCTCCCCGATCGAGGACTTCTCCGGGTCGATGTCCCTGACGTTCCGCGACCACCGTTTCGAGCCTCCGAAGAACTCGATCGACGAGTGCAAGGAGCGCGACTTCACGTTCGCGGCCCCGCTCTTCGTCACCGCCGAGTTCACCAACAACGAGACCGGCGAGATCAAGTCCCAGACGGTCTTCATGGGCGACTTCCCGCTCATGACCAACAAGGGCACCTTCGTCATCAACGGCACCGAGCGTGTCGTCGTGTCGCAGCTGGTCCGTTCGCCGGGCGTCTACTTCGATTCCTCGATCGACAAGACGTCCGACAAGGACATCTTCTCCGCCAAGATCATCCCGTCCCGGGGTGCCTGGCTGGAGATGGAGATCGACAAGCGCGACATGGTCGGTGTCCGCATCGACCGCAAGCGCAAGCAGTCGGTCACCGTGCTGCTCAAGGCCCTCGGTTGGACGACCGAGCAGATCCTTGAGGAGTTCGGCGAGTACGAGTCCATGCGCGCCACCCTGGAGAAGGACCACACCCAGGGGCAGGACGACGCGCTGCTCGACATCTACCGCAAGCTCCGTCCGGGCGAGCCGCCGACCCGTGAGGCCGCTCAGACGCTGCTCGAGAACCTCTACTTCAACCCCAAGCGCTACGACCTCGCGAAGGTCGGCCGCTACAAGGTGAACAAGAAGCTGGGTGCGGACGCTCCGCTCGACGCGGGCATCCTCACGGTCGAGGACATCATCGCCTCGATCAAGTACCTGGTGAAGCTGCACGCCGGTGAGACCGAGACCGTGGGCGACAGCGGCACGTCGATCGTCGTCGAGACCGACGACATCGACCACTTCGGCAACCGCCGTCTGCGCAACGTGGGCGAGCTCATCCAGAACCAGGTCCGCACGGGTCTGGCTCGTATGGAGCGCGTCGTCCGCGAGCGCATGACGACCCAGGACGTCGAGGCGATCACGCCGCAGACCTTGATCAACATCCGCCCGGTCGTGGCGTCGATCAAGGAATTCTTCGGCACCTCGCAGCTGTCGCAGTTCATGGACCAGAACAACCCGCTGTCGGGCCTGACGCACAAGCGTCGTCTCTCGGCGCTGGGTCCCGGTGGTCTGTCCCGTGAGCGGGCCGGCTTCGAGGTCCGTGACGTGCACCCGTCTCACTACGGCCGCATGTGCCCCATTGAGACGCCCGAAGGCCCGAACATCGGTCTGATCGGTTCGCTCGCCTCCTACGGCCGCGTCAACGCGTTCGGCTTCGTCGAGACGCCGTACCGCAAGGTCGTCGAGGGCCAGGTCACCGACGACGTCGACTACCTCACGGCCGACGAGGAGGACCGCTTCGTCATCGCGCAGGCCAACGCGCCGCTGACGGACGACCTCCACTTCGCCGAGGCCCGCGTCCTGATCCGCCGCCGCGGCGGCGAGATCGACTACGTGCCCGGCACGGACGTCGACTACATGGACGTCTCGCCGCGCCAGATGGTGTCGGTCGCGACCGCCATGATCCCGTTCCTCGAGCACGACGACGCCAACCGCGCGCTCATGGGCGCGAACATGATGCGTCAGGCCGTGCCGCTGATCACCGCCGAGGCCCCCCTCGTCGGCACCGGCATGGAGTACCGCTGCGCGGTCGACGCCGGTGACGTGATCAAGGCCGAGAAGGCCGGTGTGGTCCAGGAGGTCTCCGCCGACTACGTCACGGTCACCAACGACGACGGCACGTACACCACGTACCGCATCGCCAAGTTCTCCCGGTCGAACCAGGGCACCTCCGTCAACCAGAAGGTTGTCGTCGACGAGGGCGCCCGCGTGATCGAGGGCCAGGTCCTGGCCGACGGTCCCGCGACCGAAGAGGGCGAGATGGCCCTCGGCAAGAACCTGCTCGTGGCGTTCATGCCGTGGGAGGGTCACAACTACGAGGACGCGATCATCCTGTCGCAGCGCCTCGTGCAGGACGACGTCCTCTCCTCGATCCACATCGAGGAGCACGAGGTCGACGCCCGTGACACCAAGCTCGGCCCGGAGGAGATCACCCGGGACATCCCGAACGTCTCCGAAGAGGTCCTCGCCGACCTCGACGAGCGCGGCATCATCCGTATCGGTGCCGAGGTCGTCGCCGGCGACATCCTCGTCGGCAAGGTCACGCCCAAGGGTGAGACCGAGCTGACGCCGGAGGAGCGCCTGCTCCGCGCGATCTTCGGTGAGAAGGCGCGCGAGGTGCGTGACACCTCCCTGAAGGTGCCGCACGGCGAGATCGGCAAGGTCATCGGCGTCCGCGTCTTCGACCGTGAAGAGGGCGACGAGCTCCCGCCGGGCGTCAACCAGCTGGTCCGTGTCTACGTGGCGCAGAAGCGCAAGATCACCGACGGTGACAAGCTCGCCGGCCGCCACGGCAACAAGGGTGTCATCTCCAAGATCCTTCCGATCGAGGACATGCCCTTCCTTGAGGACGGCACGCCGGTCGACATCATCCTGAACCCGCTGGGTGTGCCGTCCCGAATGAACCCGGGACAGGTCCTGGAGATCCACCTCGGCTGGCTCGCCAGCCGCGGCTGGGACGTCTCCGGTCTCGCGGACGAGTGGGCGCAGCGCCTCCAGGCCATCGGCGCCGACCAGGTCGACCCCGGCACGAACGTCGCCACCCCCGTCTTCGACGGTGCGCGTGAGGACGAGCTCGCCGGTCTGCTCCAGCACACGATCCCGAACCGCGACGGCGAGCGCATGGTGCTTCCGTCCGGCAAGGCGCAGCTGTTCGACGGCCGCTCCGGCGAGCCGTTCCCGGACCCGATCTCGGTCGGGTACATGTACATCCTCAAGCTGCACCACCTGGTCGACGACAAGCTCCACGCGCGCTCGACCGGCCCGTACTCGATGATCACCCAGCAGCCGCTGGGTGGTAAGGCTCAGTTCGGTGGTCAGCGCTTCGGTGAGATGGAGGTGTGGGCGCTGGAGGCATACGGCGCCGCGTACGCCCTCCAGGAGCTGCTGACGATCAAGTCCGACGACGTGACCGGCCGCGTGAAGGTCTACGAGGCCATCGTCAAGGGCGAGAACATCCCCGAGCCCGGCATCCCTGAGTCCTTCAAGGTGCTCATCAAGGAAATGCAGTCGCTCTGCCTCAACGTGGAGGTGCTGTCCTCGGACGGCATGTCCATCGAGATGCGCGACACCGACGAGGACGTCTTCCGCGCGGCGGAGGAGCTCGGTATCGACCTGTCCCGGCGCGAGCCGAGCAGCGTCGAAGAGGTCTGACGGGTTGTCCGGCCGGGCCCCAGCGCCCGGCCGGCTCTCCCCGGACCCGTTCAGACCATGATTGAGACTCGACCCCGAAAGAGGGATTGACGACAAAGTGCTCGACGTCAACTTCTTCGACGAGCTGCGGATCGGCCTTGCCACCGCGGACGACATCCGACAGTGGTCCCACGGTGAGGTCAAGAAGCCGGAGACCATCAACTACCGCACCCTGAAGCCCGAGAAGGACGGACTCTTCTGCGAGAAGATCTTCGGTCCGACCCGGGACTGGGAGTGCTACTGCGGCAAGTACAAGCGTGTCCGCTTCAAGGGCATCATCTGTGAGCGCTGTGGCGTCGAGGTCACTCGCGCCAAGGTGCGCCGTGAGCGGATGGGCCACATTGAGCTGGCCGCGCCCGTCACGCACATCTGGTACTTCAAGGGCGTCCCGTCGCGCCTCGGCTACCTCCTCGACCTCGCCCCGAAGGACCTCGAGAAGGTCATCTACTTCGCGGCGTACATGATCACGTTCGTGGACGAGGAGCGCCGCACCCGCGACCTGCCCTCCCTGGAGGCGCACGTCTCCGTGGAGCGCCAGCAGATCGAGAACCGCCGCGACTCCGACCTGGAGGCCCGCGCCAAGAAGCTCGAGACCGACCTGGCCGAGCTTGAGGCGGAGGGTGCCAAGGCCGACGTGCGCCGCAAGGTGCGCGAGGGCGCCGAGCGTGAGATGAAGCAGCTGCGCGACCGTGCGCAGCGCGAGATCGACCGTCTCGACGAGGTGTGGAACCGCTTCAAGAACCTCAAGGTCCAGGACCTGGAGGGCGACGAGCTGCTCTACCGCGAGCTGCGTGACCGCTTCGGCACGTACTTCGACGGCTCGATGGGTGCCGCGGCGCTGCAGAAGCGCCTGGAGTCCTTCGACCTCGACGAGGAGGCCGAGCGCCTCCGCGAGATCATCCGTACCGGCAAGGGCCAGAAGAAGACCCGTGCGCTCAAGCGCCTCAAGGTCGTCTCCGCGTTCCTGCAGACCAGCAACAGCCCCAAGGGCATGGTGCTCGACTGCGTGCCGGTCATCCCGCCGGACCTGCGTCCGATGGTGCAGCTGGACGGTGGCCGCTTCGCGACCTCCGACCTGAACGACCTGTACCGCCGTGTGATCAACCGCAACAACCGCCTGAAGCGGCTTCTCGACCTCGGCGCACCCGAGATCATCGTGAACAACGAGAAGCGCATGCTCCAGGAGGCCGTCGACGCGCTCTTCGACAACGGCCGCCGTGGCCGCCCGGTGACGGGCCCCGGCAACCGTCCGCTGAAGTCGCTGTCCGACATGCTCAAGGGCAAGCAGGGCCGCTTCCGTCAGAACCTTCTCGGCAAGCGTGTGGACTACTCCGCGCGTTCCGTGATCGTCGTCGGTCCGCAGCTCAAGCTGCACCAGTGCGGTCTGCCGAAGGCCATGGCGCTGGAGCTCTTCAAGCCGTTCGTGATGAAGCGCCTGGTCGACCTGAACCACGCGCAGAACATCAAGAGCGCCAAGCGGATGGTCGAGCGCGGCCGCACGGTCGTGTACGACGTCCTGGAAGAGGTCATCGCGGAGCACCCGGTTCTGCTGAACCGTGCGCCCACGCTGCACCGCCTCGGCATCCAGGCCTTCGAGCCGCAGCTGGTCGAGGGCAAGGCCATCCAGATCCACCCGCTCGTCTGCACCGCGTTCAACGCGGACTTCGACGGTGACCAGATGGCCGTGCACCTGCCGCTCTCCGCGGAGGCGCAGGCCGAGGCCCGCATCCTGATGCTGTCCTCGAACAACATCCTCAAGCCCGCGGACGGCCGTCCGGTGACGATGCCGACCCAGGACATGGTCCTCGGTCTGTTCTTCCTCACCACCGACGGTGAGCTGCGGGACACCAAGGGCGAGGGCCGCGCGTTCGGTTCCACCGCCGAGGCGATGATGGCGTTCGACGCCGGTGAGCTCGCGCTCCAGTCGACCGTCGACATCCGCTTCCCGGTGGGCACCATCCCGCCGCGCGGCTGGACCCCGCCGGTCAGCGCCGAGGGCGAGGACTTCGGTGACGAGCGTGCCTACCAGCCGGGCGACAGCTTCCGGCTGCGTACGTCGCTGGGCCGCGCGCTCTTCAACGAGCTCCTCCCCGAGGACTACCCGTTCGTCGACTACTCGGTGGGCAAGAAGCAGCTCTCCGAGATCGTCAACGACCTGGCCGAGCGCTACCCCAAGGTCATCGTGGCGGCGACGCTCGACAACCTGAAGGCGGCCGGTTTCTACTGGGCGACCCGTTCCGGCGTCACCGTGGCCATCTCCGACGTCGTGGTCCCCGCGGCCAAGAAGGAGATCGTCGCGGGCTACGAGGCCCAGGACGAGAAGGTCCAGAAGCAGTACGAGCGCGGTCTGATCACCAAGGACGAGCGCACGCAGGAGCTCATCGCGATCTGGACCAAGGCGACCAACGAGGTCGCCGAGGCGATGAACGCGAACTTCCCCAAGACCAACCCCATCTTCATGATGGTTGACTCGGGTGCCCGAGGAAACATGATGCAGATGAGGCAGATCGCCGGTATGCGTGGTCTGGTGTCGAACGCGAAGAACGAGACCATCCCGCGTCCGATCAAGGCCTCGTTCCGTGAGGGCCTCACCGTCCTCGAGTACTTCATCTCCACGCACGGTGCCCGTAAGGGTCTGGCGGACACGGCTCTCCGTACCGCCGACTCCGGTTACCTCACCCGTCGTCTGGTCGACGTCTCGCAGGACGTCATCATTCGCGAGGAGGACTGTGGCACCGAGCGCGGTCTGAAGCTGAAGATCGCGGTCAAGGGCGAGGACGGTGTCCTCCGCAAGACGGAGAACGTCGAGACCTCGGTGTACGCCCGCATGCTGGCCGAGGACGTCGTCATCGACGGCAAGGTCATCGCGCCGGCCAACGTCGACCTCGGTGACGTCCTCATCGACGCCCTGGTCGCCAACGGCGTCGAGGAGGTCAAGACCCGCTCGGTCCTGACCTGTGAGTCCGCGGTCGGCACCTGTGCCTTCTGCTACGGCCGCTCGCTGGCCACCGGCAAGCTGGTCGACATCGGTGAGGCGGTCGGCATCATCGCCGCCCAGTCCATCGGTGAGCCCGGCACGCAGCTCACGATGCGTACCTTCCACACCGGTGGTGTGGCCGGTGACGACATCACCCAGGGTCTGCCCCGTGTCGTCGAGCTCTTCGAGGCTCGTACGCCGAAGGGTGTCGCCCCGATCTCCGAGGCCGCGGGCCGTGTCCGCATCGAGGAGACCGAGAAGACCAAGAAGATCGTCGTCACCCCGGACGACGGCAGCGACGAGACGGCGTTCCCGATCTCGAAGCGTGCCAAGGTCCTGGTGCGTGAGGGTGACCACGTCGAGGTGGGCCAGAAGCTCACCTTCGGTGCCACCAACCCGCACGACGTGCTGCGGATCCTCGGTCAGCGCGCGGTCCAGGTCCACCTGGTCGGCGAGGTCCAGAAGGTCTACAACTCGCAGGGTGTGTCGATCCACGACAAGCACATCGAGATCATCATCCGGCAGATGCTGCGCCGCGTGACGATCATCGAGTCCGGCGACGCGGAGCTGCTGCCGGGCGAGCTCGTCGAGCGCTCGAAGTTCGAGACCGAGAACCGTCGGGTCGTGACGGAGGGTGGCCACCCGGCCTCCGGCCGTCCGCAGCTGATGGGTATCACCAAGGCCTCGCTGGCGACGGAATCCTGGCTGTCGGCCGCCTCCTTCCAGGAGACGACCCGAGTCCTGACGGACGCGGCGATCAACGCCAAGTCCGACAGCCTCATCGGCCTCAAGGAGAACGTCATCATCGGTAAGCTCATCCCGGCCGGTACGGGCCTGTCCCGCTACCGCAACATCCGGGTGGAGCCGACCGAGGAGGCCAAGGCAGCGATGTACTCGGCCGTCGGCTACGACGACATCGACTACTCGCCCTTCGGCACGGGCTCCGGCCAGGCTGTGCCGCTGGAGGACTACGACTACGGTCCGTACAACCAGTAAGCGGTAGTACGCCCCGTTAAGGGCGTACGAAGGCGCCCACAGGGCGGTCACTCCTCGCGGGGTGGCCGCCCTGTGTCGTATGTTGCAGCCGGGTGTGTCCTGCGCGTGGGCATTTGTTTTGACCAGAGCCGATGAGGTAGGTACGCTCAGACCTTGTGCCTGGGGTGTGCCTGGGCTCGTGCGCGTGTCAACAACCGCAGCGCGAGTCCGTCAACGGCCACCGCAATCTGCGCTTCTTCCCGCCTTGCGGCGGGAGTCTGCCGGATTCGACACACCCGACCGCGTGGGTCGGCGACGTTCCAGGTTAGCTTTACTATTCGGCACACAGAAACCGGAGAAGTAGTGCCTACGATCCAGCAGCTGGTCCGTAAGGGCCGGCAGGACAAGGTCGAGAAGAACAAGACGCCCGCACTCGAGGGTTCGCCCCAGCGCCGTGGCGTCTGCACGCGTGTGTTCACGACCACCCCGAAGAAGCCGAACTCGGCCCTCCGTAAGGTCGCGCGTGTGCGTCTGACCTCCGGTATCGAGGTCACGGCCTACATCCCGGGTGAGGGACACAACCTGCAGGAGCACTCCATCGTGCTCGTGCGTGGTGGCCGTGTGAAGGACCTGCCTGGTGTTCGCTACAAGATCATCCGCGGCTCCCTCGACACCCAGGGTGTCAAGAACCGCAAGCAGGCCCGCAGCCGCTACGGCGCCAAGAAGGAGAAGTAAGAATGCCTCGTAAGGGCCCCGCCCCGAAGCGCCCGGTCATCATCGACCCGGTCTACGGTTCTCCTCTGGTGACCTCCCTCATCAACAAGGTGCTGCTGAACGGCAAGCGCTCCACCGCCGAGCGCATCGTGTACGGCGCCATGGAGGGCCTGCGCGAGAAGACCGGCAACGACCCGGTCATCACGCTGAAGCGCGCGCTTGAGAACATCAAGCCCACCCTTGAGGTCAAGTCCCGCCGCGTCGGTGGCGCCACGTACCAGGTCCCGATCGAGGTCAAGCCCGGTCGTGCCAACACCCTGGCGCTGCGCTGGCTCGTCGGTTACTCCCGCGCCCGTCGCGAGAAGACGATGACCGAGCGTCTGCTCAACGAGCTCCTCGACGCCTCCAACGGCCTCGGTGCCGCTGTGAAGAAGCGCGAGGACACCCACAAGATGGCCGAGTCCAACAAGGCCTTCGCGCACTACCGCTGGTAGTCGCTACCCACATCGAGACCGAGAGAAGACTGAGCCGACATGGCTACCACTTCACTTGACCTGGCCAAGGTGCGCAACATCGGCATCATGGCCCACATCGACGCGGGCAAGACGACGACCACCGAGCGGATCCTGTTCTACACCGGTGTGTCGTACAAGATCGGTGAGGTCCACGACGGCGCCGCCACGATGGACTGGATGGAGCAGGAGCAGGAGCGTGGCATCACGATCACCTCTGCTGCCACCACCTGTCACTGGCCGCTGAACGACGTCGATCACACCATCAACATCATCGACACCCCGGGCCACGTCGACTTCACCGTCGAGGTGGAGCGTTCGCTCCGTGTGCTCGACGGTGCCGTGACGGTGTTCGACGGCGTCGCCGGCGTTGAGCCCCAGTCCGAGACCGTGTGGCGTCAGGCGGACCGCTACGGCGTCCCGCGTATCTGCTTCGTCAACAAGCTCGACCGCACCGGTGCCGAGTTCCACCGCTGCGTCGACATGATCGTCGACCGCCTCGGTGCGACCCCGATCGTCATGCAGCTGCCCATCGGCGCGGAGGCTGACTTCAAGGGCGTCGTCGACCTCGTCACGATGAAGGCCTTCGTCTGGTCCGCCGAGACCAAGATGGGCGAGGCCTACGACATCGTCGACATCCCCGAGACGCACACCGAGGCTGCCGAGGAGTACCGCGGCAAGCTGCTCGAGGCCGTCGCGGAGAACGACGAGCAGATGATGGAGCTGTACCTGGAGGGCCAGGAGCCCACCGAGGAGCAGCTGTACGCGGCGATCCGCCGCATCACCATCGCCTCCGGCAAGGGCGGCGACACCACCGTCACCCCCGTCTTCTGCGGTACGGCGTTCAAGAACAAGGGCGTCCAGCCCCTGCTCGACGCCGTCGTGCGCTACCTCCCCTCCCCCCTGGACGTCGAGGCCATCGAGGGCCACGACGTCAAGGACGCGGAGACGGTCGTCAAGCGCAAGCCGTCCGACGACGAGCCGCTGTCGGCCCTCGCGTTCAAGATCGCGAGCGACCCGCACCTCGGCAAGCTCACCTTCGTCCGGATCTACTCCGGTCGCCTGGACTCCGGCACCGCGGTGCTGAACTCCGTCAAGGGCAAGAAGGAGCGCATCGGCAAGATCTACCGCATGCACGCGAACAAGCGTGAGGAGATCGAGTCGGTGGGCGCCGGTGACATCGTCGCCGTCATGGGTCTGAAGCAGACCACCACGGGTGAGACGCTCTGTGACGACAAGGCCCCGGTCATCCTGGAGTCCATGGACTTCCCGGCCCCGGTCATCCAGGTCGCCATCGAGCCGAAGTCCAAGGGCGACCAGGAGAAGCTGGGTGTCGCCATCCAGCGTCTCTCGGAGGAGGACCCCTCCTTCCAGGTTCACTCGGACGAGGAGACCGGCCAGACCATCATCGGTGGTATGGGCGAGCTTCACCTCGAGGTGCTCGTCGACCGCATGAAGCGCGAGTTCCGCGTCGAGGCGAACGTCGGCAAGCCGCAGGTCGCGTACCGCGAGACGATCCGCAAGACCGTCGAGCGCGTGGACTACACCCACAAGAAGCAGACCGGTGGTACCGGTCAGTTCGCCAAGGTGCAGATCGCGATCGAGCCGATCACGGACGGCGACGCGTCGTACGAGTTCGTGAACAAGGTCACCGGTGGCCGTATCCCGCGGGAGTACATCCCGTCGGTGGACGCCGGTGCGCAGGAGGCCATGCAGTTCGGCATCCTCGCCGGTTACGAGATGACGGGCGTCCGCGTCATTCTTCTCGACGGTGCCTACCACGAGGTCGACTCTTCCGAGCTCGCCTTCAAGATCGCCGGATCGCAGGCCTTCAAGGAGGCCGCGCGCAAGGCGTCCCCCGTGCTGCTCGAGCCGATGATGGCCGTTGAGGTCACCACGCCCGAGGACTACATGGGTGATGTCATCGGTGACATCAACTCCCGCCGTGGCCAGATCCAGGCCATGGAGGAGCGCAGCGGCGCTCGCGTCGTGAAGGGCCTCGTGCCCCTCTCGGAGATGTTCGGCTACGTCGGAGACCTCCGCAGCAAGACGTCGGGTCGCGCAAGCTACTCAATGCAGTTCGACTCCTACGCCGAGGTTCCGCGGAACGTCGCCGAGGAGATCATCGCGAAGGCCAAGGGCGAGTAACTCACCCGAGTTCACGCTTTAGGCTTGACACCATCCGCCGGGGTTCGACCCCGCAGGGCGAAGGACCCCGGCGGCTGGCTTCCCAGCAAAGATCACCTGGCGCCGATGAAGCAAGGCGTACAGAACCACTCCACAGGAGGACCCAGTGGCGAAGGCGAAGTTCGAGCGGACTAAGCCGCACGTCAACATCGGCACCATCGGTCACATTGACCACGGTAAGACGACCCTCACGGCCGCCATTACCAAGGTGCTGCACGACGCGTACCCCGACCTGAACGAGGCCTCGGCCTTCGACCAGATCGACAAGGCTCCCGAGGAGCGCCAGCGCGGTATCACCATCTCCATCGCGCACGTCGAGTACCAGACCGAGGCGCGTCACTACGCCCACGTCGACTGCCCGGGTCACGCGGACTACATCAAGAACATGATCACGGGTGCCGCGCAGATGGACGGCGCCATCCTCGTGGTCGCCGCCACCGACGGCCCGATGCCGCAGACCAAGGAGCACGTGCTCCTGGCCCGCCAGGTCGGCGTTCCGTACATCGTCGTCGCCCTGAACAAGGCCGACATGGTGGACGACGAGGAGATCCTGGAGCTCGTCGAGCTCGAGGTCCGTGAGCTCCTCTCCGAGTACGAGTTCCCGGGCGACGACCTGCCGGTCGTCAAGGTCTCCGCTCTGAAGGCCCTTGAGGGCGACAAGGAGTGGGGCCAGACCGTCCTCGACCTGATGAAGGCCGTCGACGAGTCGATCCCGGAGCCCGAGCGCGACGTCGACAAGCCGTTCCTGATGCCGATCGAGGACGTCTTCACGATCACCGGTCGTGGCACCGTCGTCACCGGTCGTATCGAGCGTGGTGTCCTCAAGGTCAACGAGACCGTCGACATCATCGGCATCAAGACCGAGAAGACCACCACCACGGTCACCGGCATCGAGATGTTCCGCAAGCTGCTCGACGAGGGCCAGGCCGGTGAGAACGTCGGTCTGCTCCTCCGTGGCATCAAGCGCGAGGACGTCGAGCGCGGCCAGGTCATCATCAAGCCCGGTTCGGTCACGCCGCACACCGAGTTCGAGGCCCAGGCCTACATCCTGTCGAAGGACGAGGGTGGCCGTCACACCCCGTTCTTCAACAACTACCGCCCGCAGTTCTACTTCCGCACCACCGACGTGACCGGCGTCGTGACCCTCCCCGAGGGCACCGAGATGGTCATGCCGGGCGACAACACTGAGATGACCGTTGAGCTCATCCAGCCCGTCGCGATGGAAGAGGGCCTGAAGTTCGCCATCCGTGAGGGTGGCCGGACCGTCGGCGCCGGCCAGGTCACCAAGATCAACAAGTAAGTCCTCCCGACTTGCTTGCGGATCGGGGTAACCCGGTCGCTCTGAACTGAGCGCATCGCAGTACACGCTGTAACGGAAGGGCCCGTACGACTTCGGTCGTACGGGCCCTTTCGCGTGTCGGCGCCGTTGGTGGCGGTAGCTCACTGGTAGCGGGGCAGGCCCTCGGTCGGGATGGTCCAGTCGGCGATGGTGACGTCTTCGCCGTAGATGAAGTCCTTACGGGTGGCGTAGCGGGGGCCCTGGGG
>NZ_JASKYR010000499.1:0-5615 GCF_041028215.1 Streptomyces flavofungini | reverse complement strand
CCCGTGCACCGGGGGCGCGACGGGTCCAGGCGGCGTCCACGTGGGGGTCTGCGTCGGGGTCGGTGTGGCCGGTGTGGCCTGCGGGGCTGCGGGGAGCGGGAGCAGCGGGCGGCCGGACGCGCACAACTGGAGCGTGTCACGGCGGATCTCCTCGATGGCGGCGACCACGGGCGCGGGCCAGCCGGGGGCGCCGGTGACGTCCCGCAGCGCGTCGAGCCGGTCCGCGACCTCGTGCGGGGCCGGGCGGTCGC
This sequence comes from Streptomyces flavofungini, assembly GCF_041028215.1. GTDB lineage: Bacteria > Actinomycetota > Actinomycetes > Streptomycetales > Streptomycetaceae > Streptomyces > Streptomyces flavofungini_B. Next base: position 5,364 of record NZ_JASKYR010000499.1, on the reverse strand, counting down.
CGGGCTCGGGCACCAGACAGGCGGCGAGGACCTCCCGCAGCCCGGCGGGCACCTCGTCCAGACGGGCCTCGGCGCGCGAGACGCGGTAGAGCACGGCGGCCACCGGGCCGTCCCCGAACGGGTCACCGCCGGAGGCCGCGTACGCCAGCACCGACGCCAGGCAGAACACGTCGGACGCGGCCACCACGTGCCGCCCGCCCGCCACGTGCTCGGGGGACATGAAACCGGGGGTGCCCACGAGCAGGCCCGTCGAGGTCATCGTGGTCGCGCCGAGCGCCCGTGCCACGCCGAAGTCGATGAGCTTCGGCCCGTCGGCGCCGAGCAGGACGTTCGCCGGTTTCAGGTCGCGGTGCAGGGCGCCCGCCGCGTGCACCGCGGCGAGGGCGTGGGCGAGCCCGGCGCCGAGGGCGGCGACGGCTCCCAGGGGCAGCGGACCGTGCGCGCGCACGGCCTCCGCGAGGTTCGGCCCCGCGACGTACTCGGTGGCGAGCCACGGCTCCGCGGCCTCCGCGTCGCCGCCGACGAGACGCGCCACGTACGGGCTGCGCACCGAGGCCGCCACCGCTATCTCGCGCCGGAACCGGGCACGGAAGGCGGGGTCGCCCGCGATGTCGCGGCGGATCACCTTGACGGCGACGAGCGCGTCCGGTTCGTAGTGCCCCGGGGACGCCGCGTCCGGGGTGGCGAGGAAGACCTCGCCCATGCCTCCGGCGCCGAGCCGCCCCACACTCTCGTAGGGACCCACCCGCATGGGCGAAGCCTCACGCAACTGGCCGATCATCCACATGCCCCCCGGGTGGTACCGCTGTCAATTCCCGTGCCTCGACGAGAGCTTGCAGATTACAACGGGGAAAGGAAGGCGTCCTGAGCCGCGTCGCGGTCCGGGACACGCCGTGCGCCCCGTGCCCGCGCCGTGGTGGGGGAGTGCCGACCGCCGCTACCTTCGACTCGCGGAGGTAAATACGTGCCGCATCCAGGCGAATCCCCGCGAAGGTGGAGACCGTGAAGGCAATCCGACGATTCACCGTACGTCCCGTCCTTCCCGAACCCCTCGGCAAGCTGGCCGAGCTGTCCCGCAATCTGCGCTGGTCGTGGCATCCGCGCACCCGTGAGCTCTTCGAGTCCGTCGACCCCGCCCGGTGGACGGCGTCCGGCTGCGACCCCGTGCGCCTGCTGGGCGGTGTCCCGTCCGCGCGCCTGACCGAGCTGGCCGGGGACGCGGACTTCCTGCGGCGGCTCGACGAGGCGGCCGCGGACCTCGACGAGTACCTCACCGGGGACCGCTGGTACCAGGAACAGGGCCGCGACCCCAATGAACCCGACCGGACGGCCCCCGAACTGCCCCGCGCCGTCGCCTACTTCTCGCCGGAGTTCGGCATCACGGCCGCCCTGCCGCAGTACTCCGGCGGCCTCGGCATCCTCGCCGGGGACCACCTCAAGGCCGCCAGCGACCTCGGGGTGCCGCTCATCGGGGTCGGCCTGCTCTACCGGCACGGCTATTTCCGCCAGTCGCTGTCCCGCGACGCCTGGCAGCAGGAGCACTACCCCGTACTCGACCCCAACGAGCTGCCCGTCTCGCTGCTCCGCGAGACCGACGGCACGCCCGCCAAGGTCTCCCTCGCCCTGCCCGGCGGGCGCGCGATGCTGGCCCACATCTGGCACGCGCAGGTCGGCCGCGTGCCGCTCCTCCTGCTCGACTCCGACGTCGAGGAGAACGACCCCGGTGAGCGCGACGTCACCGACCGGCTCTACGGCGGCGGCAGCGAGCACCGGCTGCTCCAGGAGATGCTCCTCGGCATCGGCGGAGTGCGTGCCGTACGGATCCACTGCCGGCTGACCGGGCATCCGGAGCCGGAGGTGTTCCACACCAACGAGGGACACGCCGGGTTCCTCGGGCTCGAACGCATCCACGAGCTCGTCGCGGCGGGCGTCGACTTCGACGCGGGTCTTGAGGCGGTGCGGGCGGGGACCGTCTTCACCACCCACACCCCCGTGCCCGCCGGGATCGACCGCTTCGACCGCGAGCTGGTCGCCCGGCACTTCGGGCCCGGCGCCGAGCTGCCCGACATCGACGTCGGCGCTGTCCTCCGGCTCGGCATGGAGACCTATCCGGGCGGCGAGCCCAACCTCTTCAACATGGCGGTGATGGGGCTGCGCCTCGGCAGCCGCGCCAACGGCGTGAGCACCCTGCACGGCGCGGTCAGCCGCGAGATGTTCGCCGGGCTCTGGCCGGGCTTCGACGCCGCTGAGGTCCCGATCGCCTCGGTCACCAACGGCGTGCACGCCCCGACCTGGGTCGCCCCCGAGGTGTTCCGGCTCGGCGCCCGGCAGATCGGCGAGCGGCGCACCGAGGACGCGCTCTCGGTGGGCGGCTCCGACCGCTGGGACTCGGTCGCCGAGATCGGCGACTCCGACATCTGGGAGCTGCGCCGCACCCTGCGCGGGCAGCTCGTGGAGGAGGTCAGGCGGCGCCTGTACGACTCCTGGCGGCAGCGCGGGGCGGCCAGCGCCGAGCTCGGCTGGATCGACGAGGTGCTCCACCCCGACGTCCTCACCATCGGCTTCGCGCGCCGCGTCCCCTCCTACAAGCGGCTCACGCTCATGCTGCGCGACCGGGACCGGCTCATGCGGCTGCTGCGCCACGCCGAGCGGCCCGTCCAGATCGTCGTCGCGGGCAAGGCGCATCCGGCGGACGACGGCGGCAAGCGGCTCATCCAGGAGCTGGTGCGGTTCACCGACGACCCCCGGGTGCGCAACCGCATCGTCTTCCTGCCCGACTACGGCATGGCGATGGCGCAGAAGCTCTACCCCGGCTGCGACGTGTGGCTGAACAATCCGCTGCGCCCGCTGGAGGCCTGCGGCACCTCCGGCATGAAGGCGGCCCTGAACGGCTGTCTGAACCTCTCCGTCCTCGACGGCTGGTGGGACGAGTGGTTCGAGCCCGACTTCGGCTGGGCCATCCCCACGGCGGACGGCGCGGCCACCGACGACGACCGCCGCGACGACCTGGAGGCCGCCGCGCTCTACGACCTCCTGGAGCGCCGCATCGCCCCGCGCTTCTACGAACAGGGCCCCGGCGGCCTGCCCGACCGCTGGATCGAGATGGTCCGCCGCACACTGACCCGGCTCGGCCCCAAGGTCCTCGCGGGGCGGATGGTCCGCGAGTACGTGGAGAAGCTGTACGTGCCCGCGGCGCGGGCACACCGCGCGCTCGACACCGCGTCGGCGGGGGAGCTGGCCGCCTGGAAGGGGCGGGTCCGTGCCGCCTGGCCGAGGGTGGCCGTCGACCACGTCGAGGCCTCGGCCACCGGGGCCACGGCCGAGCTGGGGGCCACGCTCTCCCTGCGGGTGCGGGTCAACCTCGGTGAGCTCTCGCCGGACGACGTGGAGGTGCAGGCCATCGCGGGGCGCGTCGACCCCGAGGACCACATCGCCGACGCCTCGCCGGTGCCGCTGAAGCCGACGAGCGGGCCCGACGTCGAGGGGCGCCGGGTCTACGAAGGCCCCCTCGCCCTGGACCGCACCGGACCCTTCGGATACACCGTGCGCATCCTGCCCGCGCACCGGCTCCTTGCCAGCGGGGCCGAGCTGGGGCTCGTGGCGCTGCCCTCGGAGGGCACGGGGGAGGAGGCGGGGGTCCTGATGCGGTGAGGACGCGGCGCGGACGCACGGAAGGGGCGGTGATCCGGAATCCGGATCGCCGCCCCCACCGCCTCGCCGCTACTTGACGTTGACCGCGGCCCAGGCCGCGTCGACGCCCTTGTACTCGGCGGAGTCCGCGCCGTAGAGGTCCTTCGCGGCGCTCAGGGAGCCCTCACGGGCCGCCTTGTAGTCCGTCGTCGACGTGAAGTACGTCGTCAGGGCCTTGAACCAGATCTTCTCGGCCTTGTCGCGGCCGATGCCCTCGACCTTGGAGCCGTCGGCCGTCGGGGAGTCGTACGTGACGCCGTTGATCTCCTTGGCGCCGCTGCCCTCGGACAGCAGGTAGAAGAAGTGGTTGGCGATGCCCGAGGAGTAGTGGACGTCGACGTTGCCCGCGTCCTCGCTCCAGGCGTCCAGGGACTGGCCGTCCTTCGAGGGCTTGTCCATGTAGCGCAGCGGCGAGCCGTCGCCATTGATGTCGATCTTCTCGCCGATGAGGTAGTCGCCGACGTCCTCGGGGCTCTTGGCGTTGAACTCGACCGAGGCCGCGAAGATGTCGGAGGTGGCCTCGTTCAGGCCGCCGGACTCACCGCTGTACTCCATGTTGCCGGTCGCCGAGGTGACGCCGTGCGTCATCTCGTGGGCCGCGACGTCCAGCGAGGTCAGGGGCTTCTTGTCGCCCTCGCCGTCGCCGTAGGTCATGCAGAAGCAGCTGTCGTCCCAGAAGGCGTTGACGTAGCCGTTGCCGTAGTGGACGCGCGAGGTGGCGCCCTTGCCGTCGCCCTTGATGCCGCTGCGGCCGTGCACGGACTTGTAGTAGTCCCAGGTCAGCTGCGCGCCGTAGGCGGCGTCGACGGCGGCGGTCTGCACGTCGTCGGGCTTGCCGTTGCCCCAGGTGTCGTCGTCGTCCGTGACGAGCTTGCCCTCACCGCTCTGGGAGTGGTTCAGGTCGAACGTGCTGTGGCCGCCGCGCTCGTCGTCGGTCAGCTCGAAGCCGCTGCCGCCCTTCTTGGTGCCGAGCTCGACCTTGCCGCTGTACTGGCTGTTGCCGGTGCCGTTCTCGATGGCCTGGCGCTCGTACAGCTTCTTGCCGGTCGCCGCGTCGGTGACGACGTGCAGACGGCTGGGCGTGCCGTCCTTCTGCACCCCGGTGACGACGGTCTCGTAGGCCAGGGTGGGCTTGCCGTCGGCCGCCCAGATCACCTTGCGCGGGGCGTTGGCGTCGGCCTTCGACGTCCTGGCTCTGGCGGCCGTCGTCTCGGCGGCCTTGACGGCCGATGCCTTGCCCAGCCTGGCGTCGGTGCTGGCGACCTTCACGGTGGCCTTGACCGCCTTGGTGACGCCCTCGACCTTGCCGCTCTTCGCGGTGTGCACGACGAGGTCGCCGCCGAGGACGGGCAGGCCGTCGTAGGTGCGCTCGTAGCGGGTGTGGGTGGTGCCGTCGGCGTCCTTGACGACGTCGCGGACGACGAGCTTCTCCTTGGCGCCGAGACCGATCCTGTCGGCGGTGGCCGCCCGGTCGGCGGAGGCGTCCTTCAGGAGGTCCGCGCGCGTCGACGCCGAGAGGCTGACGGGCGCGCCGGCGGACGTGGCGTCCTTGGCGGGCTCCGCGGAGGCGCCGGTGGTCAGCCCGGCGGCGAGCATCGCTCCTGCGGCGACGGCGGTGGCGATGGCCAGCGTCGAACGCTTACGGGATATGTGGGGGGTCACGCAGGCTCCTTC
>NZ_JASKYR010000498.1:0-6302 GCF_041028215.1 Streptomyces flavofungini | reverse complement strand
GACCGCCACCGCCACCGACTCCGCCGACCCCTGCTGTGCGGCGCCGCTGCCGGTGCTCGGCAGGGACGTCACCGTGCCGCTCGTGACCGGCGGCGAGGTCACCTACGCCGCCCTCGACTACGCGGCGAGCGCCCCGGCGCTCCAGCGGGTCTGGGACGACGTGGCCGCGTACGCGCCCTACTACGGCAGCGTGCACCGCGGCGCCGGATACCTCTCGCAGCTCTCCACCGACCTCTTCGAGAACTCCCGGGCGACCGTCGCGGAGTTCCTCGACTGCCGCGAGGGCGACCAGGTCGTCTTCACCCGGTCCACCACCGACTCGCTGAACCTGCTCGCCGCCGCGCTGCCCGCCGACTGCCAGGTCTTCGTCTTCGAGACCGAGCACCACGCCTCGCTCCTGCCGTGGCGGGACGCCCGCGTCAGCTACCTCGACGCCCCGCGCACGCCCGACGAGGCCGTGCAGACCCTGGAGCGCGCCCTGGCCGACCGCGAGCCCTACGGGGCCGCCCTGGTCTGCGTCACCGGTGCCTCGAACGTCACCGGCGAGCTGTGGCCGGTGCGTGAACTCGCCGCCGCCGCGCACGCGCACGGTGCCCGGATCGTCCTGGACGCCGCGCAGCTCGCGCCCCACCACCCCGTCTCCGTGCGTGAACTGGACGTCGACTGGGTCGCCTTCTCCGGGCACAAGCTGTACGCGCCCTTCGGCTCCGGCGTCCTCGCGGGCCGCTCCGACTGGCTGACCGCCGCCGAGCCCTACCTCGCGGGCGGCGGCGCCTCGCGGAAGGTGGCGCGACGCCCCAAGGAGGCGGGCGGCGGCGTGGCCGTGGAGTGGCACGACACCGCCGCCCGCCACGAGGCCGGTTCGCCCAACGTCATCGGCGCCTACTCCATCGCCGCCGCCTGCAAGGCGCTGACCGAGGCGGGCTTCGACCAGCTCGTCGCCCGTGAGGAGCACCTGATCGCCACGGTGCGCGAGGGCCTCGCCGAGGTGCCCGCCGTCCGGGTGCTCTCGCTCTTCGGTGACGACGCGCCGCGCGTGGGCGTCATCTCCTTCGTCGTGGACGGCTGGAACAGCTCCCACTTCGCCGCCGCGCTCTCCGCCGAGTACGGGATCGGCGTGCGGGACGGACTGTTCTGCGCCCACCCGCTGCTGCGCACCCTGCTGGGCGGCGAGCCCGACGAGCCCGGCGAGTGCGGCGCCCCCGAGGCCGCGCCCGGCGAGAAGTCGCTGAACGCGATCCGCGTCAGCTTCGGCGCGGGCACCCCCGACGAGCACGTCGAGCGCTTCGTACGGGCCGTCAAGGAGCTGGTGGCGGACGGCGCCCGCTGGAGCTACCGCACCGAGGACGGCCGCTGCGTGCCGGACACCGGCGACGCCGTCGCCGCCTGACCCGCCCCGAGCCGCGACCCGAGCACGATCATCCGCAGCGCCCGCTCGGTCGCGTCGGTGAGGAACTCCCCGCCCCTGCCAAGCGCTTCGGTCAGGGAGACGGGCGCGGGCAGGATCGAGCTGTAGGCGTCGACGCCCGCCGCCCGTACGTGGTGGGCGCCCCGCCCGATCGTGCCCGCGAGCACCAGGACCGGGCGGCCCGAGCGCTTGGCGCGGCGGGCCACCTCGGCGGGGATCTTGCCGCGCGGCGTCTGGTGGTCGAGGGCGCCCTCCGCCGTGACGACCAGGTCGGCGCGGGCGAGCCTGGCGTCCAGGTCGAGCCGTCCGAGCAGCACGTCGAAGCGGGGCAGCAGCCGTGCGCCGAGCGCGGCGAGCCCGGCCCCGAGCCCGCCGGACGCGCCGGTGCCTGGCCCCTCGAAGAGGTCGGCCGTGACCCGGAGATCGCGGGTGAGGAGGTGCGCCCAGTGGTCGAGGGCGGCGGCGAGCTGTTCCACCTGGGCGGCGCTCGCGCCCTTCTGGGGGCCGAAGACGCGGGCCACGCCGCGCTCGCCGCAGAGCACGTTGAAGGGGTTGCACGCCACCCGGATGTCGGTGTGGGCGAGCCGTGGGTCCAGGCCGCGCACGTCGATCCGGCTCAGCCGCGTCAGCTCCCGGCCGCCGTGCGGCAGTTCCCGGCCACCGGCGTCCAGGAGGCGGGCGCCCAGGGCCTGGAGGGCGCCCGCGCCGCCGTCGGACGTGCCGGAGTCGCCGCAGCCGACCAGGATGCGCCGGGCGCCCGCGTCGAGGGCGGCGCGGATCAGCTCGCCGACGCCGTACGTGGTGGTGGCGCCGGGGTCGCGCAGGTCGCGGGGGACCAGGGCGAGTCCGGCGACGGCCGCCATCTCGACGACCGCGGTGCCGTCGCGGAGCAGCGCGAAGTGCGTGCCGACGCGCCGGCCCACGGGTCCGGTGGCGGTCAGCGCGACGAGCCGCCCGCCGTCCGCCGCCGCCAGCGCGCTGGCCGTGCCCTCGCCGCCGTCCACGAGCGGGATCAGGTCGGTCCGCGCGTGCGGGACGACACGGCGTACTCCTTCGGCGATGGCCTCGGCGGCGGAGCGGGCGGACAGGGACTCCTTGAAGCCGCTGGGGGCGATGGCGAAACGGGTCAGCATGCGGTCTCCCGGAGGGTCGGGGTTCAGCGGAGGGGGACGCCGAGCAGCGGCCAGAGCGTGACGGCGAAGAGCAGGACGAGCGTGGCGGTCAGCGGGGCCAGGACCGCGGAGAGGCGCAGCAGGTCGCGCGGGGTGTAGGTGGGGGTGCCCGGGATGTCGGCGAAGAGGGTGACGGGCTTGGCCGACGCGGGCAGCGTGTGGCAGAACCCGGCGGCCGCGGTCGACGCCAGGGCGGCCGCGACCGGATTGACGCCCGCTGCGCCGCAYGGCCGCCGCGACGACCAGCGGGACGAGGACGGAGGAGCGGGCCGAGCGGGACTGGAGGACCAGGTGGGCGGCCGTGCTGAGGAGGACGACCACGGTCAGGAACAGCACGGGGGGCACATCCAGCGGCAACCCGCCGACCAGCCACTTCGCCGCCCCGGAGTCGGCGAGCGCGACGCCCATCGCCATCGTCGCGGCCATGAGGAGCAGCAGCGCCCACGGCACGGTCCGCAGGGCGTCCTTCAGGCGTACGGTGCCGAGCGCGGGGGAGGCGGCCACGACGGCGCCGATCAGCGCGACGACGGCGGGCGGCACCCGGTGCAGGGGCTCGCTGCACCAGAGCGCGACGACCGTCGCGAGCAGCAGGGCGCAGCGCGTCTCCGCGGGGTCCCAGGGCCCGGAGACCGGCCGCTCGCTGTGGACCTGAAGCTGTTCGACGGTGATGTGCACCGGGCCCCGGCGGTCCGCGCGCCGGGTGGTCGTCAGGAGTACGGCCTCGGCGGCCAGATGGGACGAGGCGACGGCGAGCGGCAGCCCGAGGAGCAGCCACCGCGCGAAGCCGATGCGGTCGCCGGTGGCCTCCCGGAGCACCGAGACGGTGATCAGATGGGCGCCGGCGCCGATCAGCGTCGCGACCGCCGAGAGCAGGATGACGGTGGGGAAGAGCAGCGCGAGCATCACGACGAGCCGCCTGCGCTCGCCGAGGACCTTGGCCAGGGCGAGGAAGACGGGCAGCGCGAGGGCCGCGCGCCCCGAGGTGGCGGGGACCGCGAAGGCCGTCACGACGAGCGCGGCGGTCGTCAGGTGCGTCAACTGCCGTACGCTGCGGGCCCCGCTGACCAGGAAGGCGGCGGCCCGGCCCGCGAGGCCGCTGCGCGCCACGGCGGCGGCGAGCACGAAGGCGCAGATCAGGAGCCACACCGTCGCGTCGCCGAGAGTGCCGAAGAGGGTGTCGCTGCTGATCACGCCGGTCGCGGTGAGGGCGAGCCCGGCGCCGAGCGCGATGTAGGTGTCGTCGACCGGGGTGCCGACCCACGCACAGGTCGCGAGCGTGAAGACGGCGAGGGTGAGGCGGGCGTCGGCGCCGAGCCCGGGGAAGTTGCCGGGGACCACGAGCAGCGCGCACACACTGAGCGCGGCGCACAGGGTCACGGCGCCGCGGGGGGGCAGGGTCACGCCTTCAGCGTGCCGCCGCGCCGTGAGCCCTCAATGAGCCCCGGATGAAGGGAATCTCACCCGGCCTCCGGCAGCCGGTACCCCATCCCGCGCACCGTCTCCACCCGCTCGGCGCCCAGCTTCTTGCGCAGGGCGCGCACGTACACGTCCACGATGTTGGAGCCGGGGTCGAAGTCGTACCCCCACACATGGGAGAGGATCTGCTCGCGCGAGAGGACCTGACCCGGGTGGCGCAGGAACAGTTCGAGGAGCACGAACTCCCGGGCCGTCAGATCCACCGTCCGCTCACCCGCGCGCGCCCTGCGGGTCCGCAGGTCCAGGGTGAGCCCGCCGCTGCGCAGCACCGTCACCTCCGGTGCCCACGCCGCCGTGCGCAGCCGCAGCCGCACCCGGGCGAGCAGCTCCTCGAAGCGGAACGGCTTGGTCATCCAGTCGTCGGCGCCGCCCTCAAGACCCGCGACGGTGTCCCGTACCGAGTCGCGGGCGGTCAGCACGATGACGGGCGTGCACACCCGGGCCTCGCGGAGCCTGCGCAGGACCGTGAAGCCGTCCTTGCCGGGCAGCCCGATGTCCAGGACGACCAGGTCGAAGCCGCCGGTCAGGGCGTAGTCGTGGGCGCTCTCGCCGTCGCCGACCACGGCGGTGGTGAAGCCGTTGGCGCGCAGGCCCTTCTCGACGAAGGAGGCGATGCGCTCCTCGTCCTCGACGATCAGTACGCGGTTCATGACCGGGCCGTCCCTTCCTGCTGTGGCTTGGTGAGTACGAAGGTGGCGCCGCCGCCGTCCGTGGGGCGCAGTTCGACGCGCCCGCCGTGGCCCTCGGCGATGGCCTTCACGATGGCGAGGCCGAGCCCCGCCCCGGTGGCCCGGGTGCCGCGCCGCGCGGTGCCGCGCCGGAACCGCTCGAAGATGACGGCGGCGTCCTGCGGCTGCACCCCGGGCCCGCTGTCGGCGACGTACAGCTCGATGTGGCCCTCGCGCAGCCGTGAGCCGATGCCGACGCGCTGGCCGGGGACCGTGTGCTGCACGGCGTTCTGGGCGAGCTGGACCATCGCCTGGGTGATGCGCTGGGCGTCGAGCGCGGCCTCGGTGTCGGCGACCTCGGTGAGGCACCAGTCGCGCTCGCCGAGGGCTCTGGCCTTGACGAAGACGTCCGCGGTCAGCTCGGCGAGCTGCACGGGGCCCGGGGTGACGAAGTCGGGCCGTTCGGCCTTGGCGAGCAGCAGCAGGTCCTCCACGATGCGGCTCATCCGGTCCAGTTCCTCGGTGACGATGCGGACCGTCTCCTCGCGCTCGGCGGGGTCGTCGCCCATCAGCTCCAGGTGGCCTCGGACGATGGTGATCGGGGTGCGCAGTTCGTGGCCCGCGTCGTCGACGAACTCCCGCTGGGCGGCGAAGGCCCGCTCCAGGCGGTCCAGCATGCCGTTGAAGGTCTCGGCGAGGGCCGCCACGTCGTCGTGGCCCTGCACCGGGATGCGCTGGGTGAGGTCCTGCTCGGTGAGCTGGGCCGCGGTGGCCCGCATCAGCCTGACCGGCTTGAGGATGCGCCCGGCGACCACCCAGCCGATGCCCGTCGTCATCAGGAGCGCGACCCCGGAGATGGCGAGGAGCATGGTGAAGACGCCGTCGGCCTTGGCCCGTTCGCCCGCGGGGTGGAAGGCGACCACGAAGGCCGCCTCCGGGTGCCCGGCGTCCGCCTCGATCACCGTCTTCGCCCAGCGGACCTCGCCGCCCGGCCGGTCCAGGGTGCCGGTGGCGTCGGGGGAGTCGAAGACGGCCTTCAGCGACGCGGGGTCACCGGCCAGCGGATGGTCGATGCGCGGCTCCCTGGACTGCTCCTTCTTGGCGGGGCCCCGGCCCTTGCGGCCGATCAGGCCGAGCAGTTCCTCGTCGGGGTCGGCGTACTGCCGGGACAGGAAGAGCCGCAGCAGCGGGTCGGCGTCGGTGAACCGCTCGCCCGTGTGCGGATCGACCCCTTCGTGTACGAAGTTGGTGAACTCGCCGGTCTCCTGCGCGAGCAGCCGGTCGACGCGGTGGTCGACCTCGCGGAGCAGCACCGAGCGCGTGGTGGCGGCCACCGCGGTCAGCGCGACGGCCATCACCACGAGCAGCCACAGCAGGATGCGGACCCGGGCGGATATCCGGCGGCGCGGGGGGTCAGCCGTCGTCACCGGCGCCGTCGTCGTCGCTGTCGCCGCGGTCTGTTTCTTCGGCGTATTCGGCGTCTTCGGCGTCGTCGTTTCCGTCATCGCCCGGAGATTCGTCATCGCCCGGGGCATTCTCGCCGACCGGCGGCGGGGACACCGTCTCGTCGCTCGGCGT
>NZ_JASKYR010000497.1:0-5998 GCF_041028215.1 Streptomyces flavofungini | reverse complement strand
GTCCGGATCGGGCACCGCCCTGGATGTGGCGGCGCTGACCGCCGCGCTCGGGCAGCGKGCGGTGCCCGATCCGGACGCCGCGGTGCAGAGCGCCCTGGCGGAGGGCGACGCCCTGGCCTTCCAGGACGCCATCGACACGGCCGAGGTGCCGGTCCAGCGCTCCGAGGCAGCGGCGGACGGCGAGGCTGACGCGGAGCAGGAGCGGCCGGTGCGCGTCCTGATCGGCCTTGAGCGGTGCGCCCTCGCGGAGGAGAGCCTCGCCGACGGGCTCGCCCGAGTGATCAATTCCCTGCCGAAGGAGGACGGCGCGGGCCCGGACCCGGCCGCCTGGGAGAGGGCCGCCGCGGAGGCGCCGGGCTCCGCGGCCGAGCTGATCAGGGCCGTCGCGGGGCACGGCCTGGTGCTGCACTCCGGTGGCGAGGCCGCACGCGCCGAGCCGGCCGCCCTGGTGAGGGCCGCCGCGGCGCTCGGACTCCGGGTGTTCGCAGCGGCGCACAGCGCCGACGGGCGGCGCCGCCTGGCGCGGGCGACGGGTCTTGCGGACGCCGCCGTGACGGTGGCGGGTCTGCTCTCCGGTGAGCAGGGGCCCGGCCGGGACGCGGACGGCGCGCTCGACCTGGATCTGCTCGTGGTCCTCGACGCCCCGCAGCTCGACGTGGAGAGCGCGGCGATGCTCGTGGAGTCGCTGCCGGACGGCGCCCGCCTGGTGCTCGGCGGCGACCCCGGGGTGCTGTGGTCGGCGGGCCCCGGCCGGGTCTTCGCGGACCTGCTCTCGGCGCGCTGCTGCCCGCAGATCGTCTCGCGTACGCCCGACCCCGGCCCGATCGGTGAGCTGACCTCGGGCATCGGCATCGGCGAGCTGCATCAGGTCGATGCTCCCGGCAAGGAGGTCGTGCTCGTCCCGGTGCGTGACGCCGCCGAGGCGATCCACCGCACCGTGCAGTTGGTCGCGGACTCGGTGCCCCGGGCGATCGGGGTGCCCGCCGAGCAGACGCAGGTCATCACGCCGGGGCACGGCGGCGCCGCGGGCACCCGCGCGCTCAACGCCGCGCTGAAGGAGCGGCTGAACCCCGGCCCGGGCCGGTTCGGCGGCTTCGACCCCGGGGACCGGGTCGCCCACGTCCCGTCGGCCGGGCGTACGACGCTGGGCCGCGTGGTGCGGGCCGACGCGGAGGGGCTGCACCTGGAGTGTGACGGCGCCCCCGTCGTCGTGGCCAAGGAGCGGGTGGACCGGGAGGTGCGGCACGCCTGGGCCCTCACGGCACACCAGGCGACGGGCCTGCGCTGGCCCGCCGCGGTCGTGGTGCTGCCCGGCGACGCGGCGCAGTCCCTGACGCGGCCGTGGGTGTACACGGCGTTCAGCCGGGCGGAGCGCCACCTGTCGGTCGTCCAGGGCGTCGAACAGGCACTGCCTCGTGCGGTGGCGGAGCGCCCCTGGAAAGACCGTACGACCCGCCTCCAGACCCTGCTGCGCCCCCAGCTCCCGTCGACGACGACCTGACGCACGAGCGCCGCGCCCTGCTCGCCGAAGCGCGCCGCCCCGTGCAAGGAGCGGCGCGCTCGCCCGCTCGACGGCGGGCGGGTGGTCAGGGCGGTCAGGGCGGTCAGGGCGGTCAGGGCGGTCAGGGCGGTCAGGGCGGTCAGGGGAGGGAACGCCCCGCGACGGGAGAGGTCAGAGTTCTGCTCTGCGGGGGCTCGGGGATCGCTCCGGTCCCCCGGTGGGCTCCGTGGCGTCCGTCTCCTCGATGTCGTCGAGGGGCACCACGACATCCGGGTCGATGTCGACGTCCACGTCGGTGCCGTCGAGGGCGTCGTCGTCCAGTTCGTCGTCGAAGACCGCGCTGACGTCGAAGCGGCAGAGCACCCGGTGCGGGTCGGCCTGGTCGAAGGGGGCGCTGAGCCACTCCCCCGGCTCGGCGGCGCTGTCCGCCGCGGTCACCCAGAGCGTGGAGTCGCCCTCCTCAAGGCCGAACTCCTTGTGCCGCGAGGCGATCTCGTCCGGTTCGAACTCCCCGAAGAGCACGCCGAGCGCCCCGTGCACGGTGTCGGCGGGACCGCCGCCGGGACGGCCCGCGTCCAGGTCGGCGACCCGCTGGGCCTGGGCGAGCAGCCGCTGGGGTTCCGCCACGGCGTAGTCACGGCGGATCAGCACGCTGAGCGCGTTCGCCTCCTCCGGCCCCCGGTAGGGCGGCAGCGCGTCCTCGGCGGCGGGGATCTCGAAGGGGGTGACCTCGTCGTAGCGGTCGTAGAGGAGTTCGTCGTACTCCTCGGCCGCCGCGGCGAGCTCGTTGAACGCTTCGTAGACGGCCGGATCGTCCTCGCCCGACCTGCGTTCGACCGCGGCCAGGTGGCGGTCGAGCGCGGTCTTGACCGCCTCGGCGGCGGCACGTACCTCGGCAGCGGTGGGCTGCGCAGCATCAGACATAGTGCAGACGCTATCCGTACCGGGCCCGTGCCCGCACAATAGATGCGATGCCGGAATACGAATTTGTCGACGTGTACGTGCCGCGCGGGGTGACCCGCAAGGAAGCCACGCGCCTGCTGACGGACCACGCGGAGTACGGGCTGTGGGAGTTGGACCGCCTGAGCCTGCACCGTGACGGGAGCCGCAGGGTGCGGCTGAAGCGACGGATCATCCGCCAGCTCCGGGCGACGTGGTGACCAGTTAACCGCTGGAGAACGGCGGAAACGGAGCGGATCCGCACCTGCGGGACCCGCTCCGTTCCGGTGTGCTCGGCCGCGGTGCGGCCCAGGCGGTCGCGCGCCCTGCGGCTCAGGCGGTCGCGCGCGCCCTGCGGTACAGGACGGCGCCCGCGAGCACCGCGCCCGCGCCCACCGGCAGCGTGATGCCGAGCGGCAGGGAGCTGCCCGTCTCCGCGAGCTGCGCGGGGCGCCCGGCATCCGTCACCCGTGCGTCCGTGCCGGACTCCGTGAGCTGTGAGCCCCCCTTGGGCGGAGTCACGACCTGCGTGCCCGGGTCGTTCGGACGGCCGGGATCGCCGGGGCTGCCGGGCTCACCCGGGTTGCCGGGGTTGCCAGGGTTGCCGGGTTCGCCAGGATTCCCCGGCTCACCGGGCTCACCGGGCTCACCGGGCTCACCGGGCTCACCGGGCTCGCCCGGGTTACCCGGCTCGCCCGGGTCTCCGGGCTCACCCGGGTCGCCAGGATCGCCGGGCTCACCCGGGTCGCCGGGGTCACCAGGCTCACCCGGGTGCTCAGGATCCGTGGGCGGATGCTCGTGGCCCGGCGGTGTCGTGGAGCCGTCGGACTCGTTGGCGCAGTCGTTGGCGGTGACGGGGTTGGCGAGCCCGCCGATGGTGACGCTGTTGCCGCAGACGTTCACCGGCGCGTTCACCGGGAGCTGGACCTGGTTGCCCGAGCCCACGCCGGGTGAGTCGCTGGTGTGTCCCTGCGCCCTGGAGTCACCGCCGGAGGGCCGGTGCGAATGTCCGCCCCCGCGGTTGACGCAGGCGTTGCCCGCGGCGGGGTTGAGCACCCCGACCACGTTCACCGTGTTGCCGCAGACGTTGACCGGTGCGTCGACCGGGACCTGGACGGAATTGCCCGACAGTACGCCGGGTGAGTTCGAGCTTCTTCCTTCGGCACCCGCGTCCGCGTGTGCGTAGCCCCCGGTCACGGCGAGTACGCCGGTCGCCGCGGCCACAATGGTCAGGCCCTTGCGCGTGACCTGTCGCATAGCTGTTCCCTGCCCTTTTACTTTCCGGAGAACGTACGGACGTGTTCGTCCGGACGCGGAATGCCCGTCGGCCCCGGAGCGCATGGCACGCACTCCGGGGCCGACGGACTCAGACCCTCAAGGGGTGAGGCGCAACAACGTCACTTGTTGATGCAGGTGTTGCCGAAGGCGGGGTTCAGCAGCCCGAT
Source organism: Streptomyces flavofungini (assembly GCF_041028215.1). GTDB lineage: Bacteria > Actinomycetota > Actinomycetes > Streptomycetales > Streptomycetaceae > Streptomyces > Streptomyces flavofungini_B. Next base: position 2,113 of record NZ_JASKYR010000497.1, on the reverse strand, counting down.
CACGGAGACCGTGTTGCCGCACGCGTTCACCGGCACGTGCACGGGCACCTGGACGACATTGCCCGAGAGCACGCCCGGGGACTGCACGGCGGCACCCTGGGCACCGGCGTCGGCGGTGGCGATGCCCGCACCCGCGAGCACGAGACCACCAGTGGCAGCCACAGCGGCGACGATCTTCTTGATCATTGTTCCTCCTTGTAGGCACATGCAGTCCAAGCCTCGGACTGCACCTGCTGTAACGAGGAGGGGGATGCGGAGCTACGAGCAGATGACCGCTTTCACTCTTTTCAGTCAAGTACGCACGGGCACGCGATTATTGGAGTGTCGTTTCAGCACCTAATCAGGCCGCCGGTTGGGCCGTTCGGGCTGCATTCCGTCCGGTGTTGCCCCGGGACATCCCGGATGACGTCTCAGGAGGCGTCGATGAATCGGTCGAGCACCCGGACGCCGAACTTGAGACCGTCCACCGGCACCCGCTCGTCGACACCGTGGAACATGCCCGCGAAGTCCAGCTCCGGCGGCAGCTTCAGCGGCGCGAAGCCGAAGCCGCGGATGCCGAGGTCGTCGAAGGACTTGGCGTCCGTACCGGCGGAGAGCATGTACGGCACGGCGCGCGCGATCGGGTCCTCCGCCCGCAGGGCGGTCTGCATGGCGTCGACGAGCGCGCCGTCGAACGTCGTCTCCAGGGCCTTGTCGGCGTGCACGTCCTCGCGGCGCACGTGCGGGCCGAGGAGCCGGTCCAGGTCGGCGAGGAACTCCTCCTCGTACCCCGGCAGGTAGCGGCCGTCGACGTGCGCGGTGGCCTGGCCGGGGATGACGTTGACCTTGTACCCGGCGCCGAGCTGGGTGGGGTTGGCGGTGTTCTGGAGGGAGGCGCCGATGAGCTTGGCGATGCCGCCGAGCTTGGCGAGCGTCTCGTCCATGTTCTCCGGGTCGAGCTCGGTGCCGAGGGCGTCACCGAGTTCGTCGAGGAAGTGCCGCAGCGTCTTGGTGACCCGCACCGGGAACTTGTGCCGTCCGAGGCGTCCGACGGCCTCGGAGAGCTCGGTGATCGCGTTGTCCTTGTGGATCATCGACCCGTGTCCGGCGGTGCCGTCCACGGTCAGCTTCATCCAGTGCATGCCCTTCTGGGCCGTCTCGACGAGATAGAGCCGCAGGTTCTCGTTGACGGTGAAGGAGAAGCCGCCGACCTCGCTGATCGCCTCCGTGCACCCCTCGAAGAGACCGGGGTGGTTGTCGACCAGGTGCCGCGCGCCGTACGTGCCGCCCGCCTCCTCGTCCGCGAGGAAGGCGAGGACGATGTCGCGCGGGGGCTTGCGGCCGGTGCGCATCCGCTCGCGGACGACCGCGAGGGTCATCGCGTCCATGTCCTTCATGTCGACGGCGCCCCGGCCCCAGACGCACCCGTCCGCGATCTCGCCGGAGAAGGGGTGGTGCGTCCAGTCCGCGGCGTTGGCCGGCACGACGTCGGTGTGGCCGTGGATGAGCAGCGCGGGCCGCGACGGGTCCTCGCCCTCGATCCGCGCCACCGTGGAGGCCCTGCCGGGGTGGGACTCGAAGATCTTCGGTTCGAGACCGACCTCGGCGAGCTTCTCCGCGACGTACTCCGCCGCCTTGCGCTCACCCGGGCCCGAGTGGTCGCCGTAGTTGCTCGTATCGATCTGGATCAGTTCGCGACAGAGGTCGACGACCTCGTCCTCACCGGTGACGGCCTTGTCCGTGCTGGACCCGCTCACGCTGGCTCCTCCCGCATTCGATCCTGGTGGTCCCCCTCATCCTCTCTCTCCGGGGCTCCGCGCCCAAGGCCGGGCGGCGGTCGTCATCAGCAGTTCACAGCGGTGGCGGGGGTGATCGGGGACCCCTGGAAGCCTGGTAATGTTCTCTGTGTCGCCGCGGGAAACGCCCCGCGAAGACAGACACCTTGTCCGGGTGGCGGAATGGCAGACGCGCTAGCTTGAGGTGCTAGTGCCCTTTATCGGGCGTGGGGGTTCAAGTCCCCCCTCGGACACCAGCGAAGGCCCCAGTTCTCCGAACTGGGGCCTTCGACGTGCTGGAATCCGGCCCGTGACGTGCTCAGCCCCGGGCCTGCGACCTTCCCGGAAGGGCCGTGGCG
>NZ_JASKYR010000496.1:0-6490 GCF_041028215.1 Streptomyces flavofungini | reverse complement strand
TCTCACGGCGCCGCACGTCTCACCGCGCCGGCCGTGTCCGGCGTCGACAGGGCGGGGAAGCTGTGGGCGTGACCCCGGGGCGCGAGGCCCCGGAGGCACGTGCGGGTCAGGCGGACGGCGAAGGGGCGGTGCCGACGCTGGGGTCGTCGTCGGAGGTCTGTTCCCCGGCCATGTCGGCCCGGTCGTGGGAGCGCAGACCGGGCAGGCAGCACACGGTCACGACCATCAGGCCGACGCCCGCGATGATCAGCGAGGTGCGGGGCGCCAGCGCGGTGGCGACGAATCCGCCGACCGCGTAGGCCAGCGCGCTGCCCGCGAAGGCGGCGGACGAGAGCGCTCCGCCGACCCGGCCCAGCATCTCGGGCGGCACGCCCTTCTGCAGCAGCGTCTCCTCGCCGATCATCGCCACGCTGTTGCCCACGCCCATGACGGCCTGGGTCGCCACGGCGACCGCGAGGACGGGGGCGACACCGGTCAGGGCGATGCCGAGGCCCGCGACGAGCCAGCCACCGGCCAGCAGGGTCACGGCCGAGATCTTCGTCGTGGAGCGGGTGAGCCAGAGCGAGGCGAGCACCATCGCCGCTCCCGAGCCGGTGCCGAGGAGACCGAAGCCGAACGAACCGGCGTCGAGGACGTCACGGGCGAGGAAGACCAGGACGACGTTGTCCAGCGAGGCGAACATGATGCCGAGGAGCAGCAGCAGGAAGATCGCACGGGCCATCCGGTGCCGCCAGGTGAAGGCGATGCCCGCACCGATGCCCGCCAGGAATCCCGGCGCGTCCCCGGTGGCGGGTCCGCTTGGCTCCATGCGGGGCATGCCGAGCAGCAGGGCGGCGCCGACGAAGAAGGTCAGGGCGTTGACGAGCAGGGCACCGCGGGGCTCGATGAGGGCGGCGACCGTGCCGCCGAGCACCGGGCCGAGGGCCGCCTGGAGGTTGAAGGCCGTGCCCATCCAGGCGTTGGCGGGCACGAGCTGCTCGGAGTCGACCAGGCGCGGCATGACGGTGCGTCCGGCGGCGTTGAAGACCGTGGACAGCGACGAGGCGAGGGCGACGAGCGGCACCAGGAGCGCGGTGTTGGACGGCACCAGGGCGATGGCGATGAAGACGATGCCCTGGCCGACTTCCGCGCACAGCAGGAGGCGCTTGACCTCGAACCGGTCGGGCAGCGCGCCGGCCACCGGTCCGAAGAACCGTGGCACCGCCTGGGCCAGCAACAGCGCCGCGACTCCGGTGGCACTCGCTCCGCTGCCGGTGATGAGCAGCAACAGGGCGATGGTGGCGACGCCGTCCCCCACGAGGGAAACCGATCTGGCGGACCAGTACCGCCGGAATGCCGGATTCGCACGGAATAGCTGGAACGAACTCACACAGTTCCTTATTTCCCAGGGGGGAGTGTGTGAAGGTGCGGTCGATGCCGCTGACCGCGCGCCCCGTTACATCCCCCGAAAATGTTTTGGCACGAGCCTGGGCCGGTAAGCCAGCCGCTAAGAAGCGACCACAACCTAACCACTGACCGTCACGGCCCTCAATCGAATTACTTGTGACGCAGATCACCTTGACGCCGTCGGGGTGCCATGCTTCCATCCCTAACGCTCTGTCAGTTATGTGACATTCAACGGAGTTTGACGGCGCGTAGAGCGCGCCACGGCGGACTGACCGGCCGATTCGGCGCCGCCCTGGCTTCCTGCCAATTCGCGATGCACCCTAGAAATCTCAGCCGCCGCCCTGGTGTTATTCGCCGGGTGTCACGATCCCAGGGCGGTCTCTCTTGCCGTTCTGGCTTTCGAGGGGGAAATCATTGTTGGAACAAGCGGCTGTCCGAGTCCACTGGCTGACCGCGCTCCGCGGAATGAGCCGCGAGCCGTTGCTCCCCGTCGCAGGGCCCACGGCCCCGGTCCCCGAAGAGGCCGAACTCCCGGCGGACCGGGCGGCGCCCCTGCGCCGCCTCGCGGGTGACGACGCCACCGGTCTGCACCTGCTGCTCATCGCCGCCACCCGCCTCGTCCTCGGGCGCTTCGGCGCCGCCGAGGACCTCACGGTCCTGTGCCCGCTGCCGGGGAGCCCGCCGCGAGAGGTGGCCTTGCGCACCGCACTCGGCCCCGACCGCAGGATCAGCGACTTCCTCCAGGCCCTGCACGCGGACCTCGCCGCCGCCTCGGCGCTGCCCTGGCAGGACCGCGCGGCGCTGACGGCCGGTATCGACGCCGTCGGCGAGGCCGACGGGGCCGCCCTCGGCCAACTCGCCGTCGCCTGGGGCGCGTCGGAGCCCGCCGACCCCGTGGACCTGCTGGTGCGCGGCGGTCTGACGGACGACGGCGGCATCCGGATCGGCGTGACCGGCCGCGCGGGCCGGGTCCCCGCGGCGGCGGCCGACCTGCCCCGCTGCGTCGCCGCCGTCCTCGCGGCGATCACCGCCGATCCGCACCGCACCGCCGGGGAGACGGACCCGCTCGACGCCGGACAGCGGGCCGCACTGCGGGCCTGGAGCGGCCTGCCGACACCCGCGTCCTTCGCCCCCCGCACCCTGCCGGACCTGGCCGATACGGCGGCGCGGCGCCACCCGGAGCGGCCCGCCGTCCTCGCGTCCGGGCTCACCTGGACCCACCGGGACCTCGCCGAACGCTCCCTGCGCGCCGCCCGCCACCTCGCACAACGCCACGGAGTCCGGCCCGGCGACCGGGTCGCGGTGGCCCTGCCCCGCGGCGCCGACCTGGTCCTCGCCGTCCTCGCCGTGCTCAGGGCGGGCGCCGCCTACGTCCCCGTAGACCCGCGCCACCCCGCCCCGCGCATCCGGCGGCTGCTTGAGGGCAGCGCGGCCCGCCTGGTCATCGGCGACACGGCCGCCGCGGCCGGTGCGCTGCCGGTCCTGCGGGCCGGAGAACTGCGGGCCGCCTCCGAGACCGCCGACGAGGCGGCGCGGGACGCGCTGCCCGAGCCGCGGCCCCAGGACGACGCGGTCGTCTTCTTCACCTCCGGCTCGACCGGCCTGCCCAAGCCCGTGGTGCTGCGGCACGACCAGATCGCCCACCACGTGACCGCGTCCGCCGGGCTGCTCGGCGTCGACGAGCACCTGCGCTGCGCCCTGCTCTCGGCCATCTCCTCCGACGCCACCACCTTCCAGATCTTCCTTGCCCTCGAAGCGGGCGGTGCCCTTGTCGCCATCGGCGCCCCCGACGAACTGGACCCGGTGACCTTCTGGGCCCGGCTGCGCGAGCACGGCGTCACGATGGTCAACTGCGTGCCGAGCCTGCTCTCCAGCATGATCGAGGTGCTGCCGCCGGACGCCGGGGTCGAACTGCCCCATCTGCTCCTCGGCGGCGACGCGGTCCCCAGGGGCCTGCTCGCCCGCACCCGGGGCCGCCTGCGCATCGGCACCTTCGCGAACCTGTACGGGCCCAGCGAGACCACCATCGCCTGCACCACCTACGTCTGCACCGGCGAGGAGGCGGTCTCGCTCACCGCCGTGCCCATCGGCCGCCCGACGCCCGGGTTCGCGGTCCTGCCGCTGACACCGGGCGGGGACCTCGCACCGGTCGGCGTGCCGGGGGAGATGTACGTGGCCGGGCCCGCGGTCGCGGAAGGGGGCTACCTCGGGGCGCCGGAGGCCACCGCCGCCCGGTTCGTCGACTGCCCCCTGCCGGGCGTCGGCCGGGCCTTCCGCACCGGCGACCTCGCACGCTTCAACGCCGATGGCACGCTGGACTTCCTCGGCCGGTTGGACGACCAGATCCAGCTCCACGGCAACCGGGTCGAACCCGGCGAGGTGGAGGAGAACCTGGTGGCCCTCGACGGGGTGCGCGAAGCGGTCGTCATGCCCCTGCCCGTGGGCCCGGACAGCATCGTCCTCGCCGGGTGGTACACCGCGGACCACGTCCTCGCCGAGGACGCCGTCCGCGCCGCGCTGGCCGGGCAACTGCCCCCGCACATGGTCCCCGCCCAGCTGTACCGGGTGGACGAGCTGCCCAGGAACCAGCACGGCAAGGTCGACAGGCCCGCCCTGATCGCCGGAGCGGAGCGGAAGGCGGACCCCGGGTCCGGCTGGACCCCGAGGGACGAGGCCGACCGGGCGGTGGCCGCCGCCTGGGAGAGCGTGTTCGGCCGCCCGCCGCGCTCGGCCGACGAGGACTTCTTCGCGGCGGGCGGACACAGCCTCACCGCCGCCCAGCTCGTCGGCGTGCTGTGTGCGGGCGGCGGGGTGCGTCAGACCGTCGAGGAGCGGCGGATCTCGTCCTCCAGCGCGTTCACCGCCTGCCGGACGCGGATGTTCATCGCCGCCGTGTGTTCCCGCAGCGCCGCCTCCGACTCGGCGCGGTGCCGCCTGACCTCCTGTTCGATGGCGTCCTGGGCGATCTCGATGTCCGCCATGGCCCTGTTCTCGGCGAGCCGGACCTGCGCGTCGTGCACCTTGACCCCGCTGTTGCTGGCGCTGGTGAGCATCCGGTCGTAGGCGGTCTCGCCGCTCAGGTACTTCACGAGCACGGGGAGCAGGTCGAGGAGGATGAAGAGCAGGCGGACCAGCCAGATGCCGACGAAGAGCACCGGGTTCCCGGTCGCGAGCTGTTCCAGCGCCCGCATCCGCTCAAGGACGCCGATCTCCCGGTGCTTCGCGCGCTCCTCCCCGAGCCGTCGCTCGACACCGTCGGCCCTGGCCTTCAGGAAGGCCCCGCGCGACGCGGTCTGCTGGCTCTCGGCCTTGGAGATGCGGCTGTTCATACGGGCCAGCCGCTTCTCGTTCTCGTCGGTGCGATGGGTCGTCCGGTAGTCGCGCGCCTTCGCCCGCAGCCGCAGGCACTCGGACGTCCGCTGGTACAGGCCGGTGCCGGCCATGCGGATCAGGCGTTGGCACTCCTCCCGTACCTCGGAATCGATCGCCTCCAGCCTGTCGGTGTCCCGGTCCACCCGCTTCTGGAGCGCGGCGGCGTCCGAGCGCAGGGCGGTCAGCTCCTCGGCGCGCTCGCCGGGCGTCCTGCCGAAGGAGAGGACGTACGTCGTCCCGCAGCCCTCCGGCGTGACGGTCCGCGTCGTGGACGGCACGGGGTTGCAGCGCACCAGGTTGGTGCGCAGCCGGTCGATCTCGTCCGAGCGCTCGTCGGCGACACGTTCCTCGATGGCCGTCTGGAAGATGCGGAGCACGAGCGGCTCGGCGATCACGGCGCCCAGCAGCAGCGCGATCAGCATGCGCATCAGGAGGGGCCCGGCCCGGCGCCGCGCGTTCGGCTGCGGGGTGACCAGCCAGCGGTCGAGGTTGAGCACGAACAGCATCCAGATGACCGTCGGGACGAGCGCCACGACGGAGACCCTGCCGAGCGCCTCGACCGCGAAGTTCCACATGGAGAACGCCGCGATGACGGAGGTGCCGAGCACGACCCCGCCGAGGGCCGTGTACTTGCTCCGCTCGTATCCGACCCTGTCGAGGAGCCCCTCGTCGACGCCCGTCAGGGTGCGCAGCAGCCGTGCGGCGTCCCGGCCGAGGCGCCGGTCGTTCGTCGGGAGGTCAGTCAATGAGATCGTCCTCGTCCCTGACGAAGCCGCCCTGCGGTCCCCGCGAGCCGTCCCTGCCCGCTTCCGCGCGGTGGCCGCGGACCGGTCCCGACTCGACCATCCGCGCGGCGTCCGCGCCGTTCGCGAGGGAGGGTGCGGTCCTGCCGCCGCCCGTCTCCTTGAGGACCTGTTCGAGAACCTGCTGGTAGTCGACGTACTCGCTGCCGCCCATCTGGCGGAGCAGCGTCAGCACCATGTCCCGGCGCATCTGCGCCTCCGCCGTCTCCCGCGCCTGGGCGTGCGCCCGGTCGGAGGTCTCGGCCGCGCGCCGCTGGGCCGCCTCGGTCTCGCTGTTGCGGTGGATGCGGGCCGCGGCCTCGGTGACGTCGATCTCCTGTCTGGCGATGCCGAAGGCGTCCACGTGGTCGGAGCCCCGGGAGATCAGGTCCGCGATGCGCTGGGCGTCCTGCGTCTCGAAGTCCCGCTGTCCGCGCCGGAGTTCCCAGGAGCGCCGCTCGTCGCGCAGCTTCTGCTCCCAGTCCCGCAGATCGTCCGACGCGTGCACCTCGGCGCTGACGAACTCCACGCTCATCCCGGCGACCCTCGGCGGCACGATCGCGCTGTAGGCGGTCATGCGGTGGCTGACCTCGGTCCGCACCGCGTTGACCTCCTCCACGCGGTGCCCGGCGCTCGCCCTCGGCAGGTCGTTGTCGCCCATCAGATAGGCGCGCAGCGCGACCGCGACGTCGATGATGCCCTGCCGGGCGATGACGGTCGGGTCGGTCACCTGGCAGGTGAAGGACGCCCGCACCGTGAACTTGTCCGCCTCGCTCACCGAGGGGAGCGTGCGCTCCACCTCGACCAGGCGGGCGCGGGTGTCGACCAGACTGACCGACGAGGCGTCGAGCACGTCGGGGTGGGACGGGTCGAACACCATCCCTTCGGGGAAGGTGCGGTAGTTTCCGCCGACCCTGAAGACATGGACCGCGCCCGCCTGGTCGAGGTGG
>NZ_JASKYR010000495.1:0-6571 GCF_041028215.1 Streptomyces flavofungini | reverse complement strand
GTCCGGCGCCGTCCCCTGGAACGCCTCCAGGATCAGCTCGGCCGCCGACGTGGCCGTCAGGGTGCCCTCGCGGACCCGCTGTTCGACCTCCGGCGTCACCCGGCGGACCCCGTCGTGGCTCCGGAGCCTGCCGAGCAGCTCGTCGCGCACCATCGCCCACGTCCAGTCGATCTGCTGGTCGCGGCGCTTGGCGGCGAGGCGACCCGTCGAGTCGAGCAGCGTGTGGTGCTGCTGGAGCCGGTCCCAGAGCGTGTCGAGGCCGCTCGACTCGCGCGCGCTGCACGTCAGGACGGGCGGCGTCCACGCGGCGTCGCTGGGGTGCATCAGGCGCAGAGCGCCCGCCAGTTCGCGCGCCGCCGAGCGGGCGTCCCGCTCGTGCGGACCGTCGGCCTTGTTCACGGCGATGACGTCCGCTAGTTCGAGGACGCCCTTCTTGATGCCCTGGAGCTGGTCGCCCGTGCGGGCGAGGGTGAGCAGCAGGAACGTGTCGACCATGTTCGCCACGGCCGTCTCGGACTGCCCGACGCCCACGGTCTCCACGAGCACCACGTCGTACCCCGCCGCCTCCATCACCACGATCGACTCCCGGGTCGCCTTGGCGACCCCGCCGAGCGTCCCGGCGGAGGGAGAGGGCCGTACGAAGGCGGCCGGGTCCAGCGAGAGCCGCTCCATCCGGGTCTTGTCACCCAGGATGGAGCCGCCCGTGCGCGTGGAAGAGGGGTCGACGGCGAGTACCGCCACCCGGTGCCCGAGCGAGGTCAGCATCGTGCCGAGCGCGTCGATGAAGGTGGACTTGCCGACGCCGGGCACCCCGCTGATGCCGATCCGCCGCGCCCGCCCGCTGTGCGGGAGCAGCTCGGTCAGCAGCTCCTGGGCGAGCGCCCGGTGCTGCGGCCGGGTCGACTCGACGAGGGTGATCGCGCGCGCGACGAACGCGCGCTTCCCGTCGAGGACGCCCTTGGCGTACGCGTCGATGTCGATGGTGGCAGGCAGGGGGCTCACCGGCTCACAGGTCGTGGCCGAGATCGGCCGCCAGTCGCTTCACCAGGTCGTGCGCCGCGTCGGGGATGACCGTGCCGGGCGGGAACACCGCCGTGGCGCCCGCCTGGTGCAGCGCCTCGATGTCCTGCGGCGGGATCACCCCGCCCACCACGATCATGATGTCCTCGCGGCCCTCGGCGGCCAGTTCCTCGCGCAGCGCCGGTACGAGGGTGAGGTGCCCGGCGGCCAGCGAGGAGACGCCCACGATGTGCACGTCCGCCTCGACGGCCTGGCGTGCGACCTCCGCAGGGGTCTGGAAGAGCGGGCCGACGTCGACGTCGAATCCGAGGTCGGCGAAGGCGCTCGCGATGACCTTCTGGCCCCGGTCGTGGCCGTCCTGGCCCATCTTGGCGACCAGGATGCGCGGGCGGCGGCCCTCGGCCTCGTCGAAGGCGTCCACCAGGGCGCGGGTGCGCTCGACGGACGGGGACTGGCCTGCTTCGGTGCGGTACACACCGGAGATCGTACGGATCTGGCCCGCGTGGCGCCCGTACACGCTCTCCAGGGCGTCGGAGATCTCGCCGACGGTGGCCTTGGCGCGGGCCGCGTCCACCGCGAGCGCGAGCAGGTTTCCCTCAAGACCGGGCCCTGAGCCGCGCTGGGCCGCCGAGGTCAGCGCGCGCAGGGCGTCCTGGCAGACCGCGTCGTCGCGCTCCGCGCGCAGCCGCCGCAGCTTGTCGATCTGCTGGGCGCGCACGGAGGAGTTGTCGACCGCGCGGACCTCGATCTGCTCGTCGGTGTCGACGCGGTACTTGTTGACGCCGATGACCGGCTGCCGCCCGGAGTCGATGCGGGCCTGGGTGCGCGCGGCGGCCTCCTCCACGCGCAGCTTGGGGATGCCGGCGTCGATGGCCTTGGCCATGCCCCCGGCCGCCTCGACCTCCTCGATGTGCTGCCAGGCACGCCGGGCCAGGTCGTACGTCAGCTTCTCCACGTACGCGCTGCCGCCCCACGGGTCGATCGTGCGCGTCGTGCCCGACTCCTGCTGGATCAGGAGCTGGGTGTTGCGGGCGATGCGGGCGGAGAAGTCGGTGGGCAGCGCGAGCGCCTCGTCCAGGGCGTTGGTGTGCAGGGACTGGGTGTGGCCCTGGGTCGCGGCCATCGCCTCGACGCAGGTGCGCGTGACGTTGTTGAAGACGTCCTGCGCGGTCAGCGACCAGCCCGAGGTCTGCGAATGGGTGCGCAGGGAGAGCGACTTGGCGTTCTTCGGGTCGAACTGCTTCACCAGCTTCGCCCAGAGCAGGCGCGCCGCGCGGAGCTTGGCGACCTCCATGAAGAAGTTCATGCCGATCGCCCAGAAGAACGACAGACGGGGCGCGAACGCGTCGACGTCCAGGCCCGCCCGCTGCCCGGCCCGCAGGTACTCCACGCCGTCGGCGAGGGTGTACGCCAGCTCCAGGTCGGCCGTCGCACCGGCTTCCTGGATGTGGTAGCCGGAGATGGAGATGGAGTTGTAGCGCGGCATCTTCTGCGAGGTGTAGGCGAAGATGTCCGAGATGATCCGCATCGAGGGCGTCGGCGGATAGATGTAGGTGTTGCGGACCATGAACTCCTTGAGGATGTCGTTCTGGATGGTCCCCGCCAGCTTCTCGGGCGGTACGCCCTGCTCCTCGGCGGCCACGATGTACAGCGCGAGCACGGGAAGCACGGCGCCGTTCATCGTCATCGACACCGTCATTCTGTCCAGCGGGATGCCGTCGAAGAGCTGGCGCATGTCGTAGATCGAGTCGATGGCGACACCCGCCATGCCGACGTCACCGGTCACACGTGGGTGGTCGCTGTCGTAGCCCCGGTGGGTCGGCAGGTCGAAGGCGACCGAGAGGCCCTTCTGCCCGGCGGCGAGGTTGCGCCGGTAGAAGGCGTTGGACTCCTCCGCGGTGGAGAACCCGGCGTACTGCCGGATCGTCCAGGGCTGGTTCACGTACATCGTCGGGTACGGGCCGCGCAGGTACGGGGCCACGCCGGGGTAGGTGCCGAGGAAGTCCAGGCCCTCCAGGTCGGCGCCGGTGTACAGCGGCTTGACGCCGATGCCCTCCGGGGTCTCCCACAGCAGGTCGCTCTCCGACCGGCCCGAGGCCTCCTTCACGGCGGCGCGCCACTGCTCGGGCGAGCCCCCGGTGCCCGTGCCGGGACCCAGGTCGACGGAGGAGAAGTCGGGGATGCGCATTACGCCACTCCCATGCGGTCGAGGGTGGAGGAGAGCACGGCCACGGCGTCGCACCCGGCGTACACGCAGGTGTCGACGCCTTCGTACGTGCCGCGTCCCGCGAGGAAGACATGCCCGGCGCCCGCGCCCTTGAGCGCCTCGGCGACCGCCGCTGCCTGCTCGGCGTAGAGCGCGTCGCTCGAACAGATGACCGCCTCCGGCGCGCCGGAGGCCCGGAAGGCGTCGGCCGCCGTCGCCGCGTCCACCGTGACCGGTTCGTGCACGGCCTCGATGCCGCCCGCCTGGAACAGGTTCGCGGCGAAACCGGCCCGCGCGGTGTGCGCGGCGGCCGGGCCGAGCGCCGCGAGGAACACCTTCGGGCGCTTCCCGGTCGCGGCGAGATGGGCGTCGGAGCGGGCGCGCAGGGCTTCGTAGGCCTCGTCGCGCCGGACCCGGGGCAGGCCGCCCGCCGGTGCGGACGGCGCGGCCTCGCGCTCCACGGGGCGCTCCGCCAGGTGCGGGAACTCACTGACCCCGGTGATCGGTTCGCGGCGCCTGGCCAGCTTCTCGCTGCGGGCGGCCCAGGTCGCGGCGAGGCGCTCGCCGATCAGGCCGGAGCGCAGGGCGGCGGCCTGGCCGCCCGCGCCCTCGATCTCCTGGAAGAACGCCCAGGCGGCCCGGGCGAGGTCGTCGGTGAGCCGCTCCACGTACCAGGAGCCGCCCGCCGGGTCGATCACGCGGGCCAGATGCGACTCGTCGATCAGGATCGTGGAGGTGTTGCGGGCGATACGGCGCGCGAACGCGTCCGGCAGGCCCAGCGAGTGGTCGAACGGCAGCACGGTGACGGCGTCGGCGCCGCCGACCCCCGCCCCCAGACAGGCCACCGTCGTGCGCAGCATGTTCACCCACGGGTCACGGCGGGTCATCATCACCGGCGAGGTCACGGCGTGCTGGCGCTGCGCCCCGGCGGCGGGCGCGCCGCACACCTCGGCCACCCGCGCCCAGAGGCGGCGCGCGGCACGGAGCTTGGCGATGGTCAGGAACTGGTCGGCGGTCGCCGCGTACCGGAACTCCAGCTGGGCGCAGGCCTCCGGCACGGAGAGCCCCGCCGCCGTCAGCTCGCGCAGATAGGCGACGCCGGTCGCCAGGGACGCGCCGAGCTCCTGCGCGGCGGAACCGCCCGCCTCGTGGTACGGCAGCGCGTCCACGGCAAGCGCCCGCAGCTCCGGGTACTCCCGCGCGCACACCTGGGCGAGCTCGACGGCCCCTGCCGGGTCCAACGCCTCGCCGGAGCGGGCCTCGTGGCCGAGCACGTCCGCGCCGAGCGTGCCGCGCGCCGACTCCCTCGGGACGCCCGCGGCCTCGTACAGCGCGAACAACGCGCGGGCCGCCGGGCCGAATTCGGCGCCCGCGTCGAGCGCGACGGGCGCGAGGTCGAGATAGACGCCGTCGAGCGCCCGCGGCAGCGCGGCCACGGGCACGCCGTTCGCGCCCACGCCGAGCCACAGCGAGGAGACGCCGTTCTCCAGGTCCGCGAGCACGGCCTCGTTGGTGCGGGCGGGATCGGCGCTCGTGTGCCGCTGCCGCACGTCCCAGCCCGCCGGGGCGCTGCCACCGGGTGTGCCGCCCCGTACGAAGGGGGCGAAGCCGGGGTGGCCGGCGGCGGGCGCGGCGTCACGGGAGGTGTACAGGGGGCGGGTGATGAGCCCGTCCTCAAGAGCGGTGGACAGCGCTTCCTCTGCGGCCGTCCCCGATACGTCCTTACCCGATTTGCGCAGCACGCCTTCCACCAGGCGCTGCCACTGCTCATGGGTCGCATCAGGGAACTCGGCGGCCAGGGAAAGCCCGTCGTCAGGCAGGACCGTCATGCCCCGATGCTAGGGGTCAACCCCTGGCACGCGGTGCCACCCACGGCTGTGACCTTGCCCTCTTCTGATCGCTCTTGATCTCTAACGAGCGTAGGGCTAGGGCTCAAGCGCTCGCTCGCGCGGCTCACGCGGAGACCCGGGGCGGGGACTGCGGGCGTGCCGTGGCGGCCCCGGTGACATGGCGGACGTACTCGCGCTCAAGGCGGAACCCGGCCGTCCAGGCAAGCAGGCGGCTGAGGCGGTTGCCGCGTCCGCAGGACCAGCTCGCCGTGCGGCCCCGCGCCGTGACCTCGGCGCACAGGGCGGCGACACACGCCAGCGCCAGACGTTCGTGGCGGTGCTCCGTCGGAGTGAGGACGGCGAGCTGCTCGTGCGTGGTGCCGGCGAAATAGCCGCAGGCGACCGTGAGCACCCTGCCGCCCCGGTCGAAGGCGGCCCAGCCGTGCCCGGAGGCGGCGAGGCCCTCGGGCCCGCCCCAGCTCGCGTGGATCCAGGCGGCGGCCGGGTGGAGCCGCGCCAGGGCTCCGGCGTCGGCGGCCCGGAGACGGCGTACGGTCACGCCTCGCGGCGGCCGGGGCGCGGCCACCGGCTCGCGGTGCGCGTACACCAGGCGTTCCGCGGGGACGACCCGGTCGAAGGCGGTACGGAACAGCGGCAGGAAGTCCGGCGGCGCCTCGACGCGGCTGTGCGCGAAGGGGGCGACCAGCTCCGGTGTGAGTGCGCCGGGGTCGCCTCTGAACAGGACGTTTCCCGCGCAGGAGACCGCCACGGCTCTCGGGCTGAGGGCGCGGTCGCCCCACCAGGCGCCGACGCCCGTGGCGGCGACGTGCTCGGCGAGGGCCGAGGATTCGGGCGCCCCGGAGTCGAACCAGCGGGCCACGGCGGGAAGGCGGTGCGGTGAGAGCCGGAACATGAGGCACTCCTCGGGGGGTGAGACCTTCGGGTGAAAACGGTGCGGGAGCCCGGCGGGGGCGCCCGCTTCCTCCCTGCCCGGGTTCCCGCCGAGCCCGATATTCAACTGGCCCGCGCGCGGCGGCTCAAGAGGGCCTCGTCGGCCTTGCCGAAGCCTGCCGAACTCTGCTGGGGGCGCCGCCGGGCCCGCCGGGGGCCACCGCGGGGCCTGGCCGGAAAGCGCCGCAAGCAGCACGTCAGGGTCGGGCCCCCGGGCGTCAACGTCGCGTCATGGCACGGGATTCGGCACCCCGTGCCGGGCATAACGTCACCGTGTGCCGCCCGCCGACCGGCCCCCGGCACGACCGGACTCTCTCCTACGGAGGAACTTCATGGCAGAGCTCCAGCTCGGCGAGGACCCCGAGCCCTGCGAACCCGGCCCGGCCGGGCCGCTCTTCGTCCCTGTCCGGCCGGCTCGGCGAGCGCACCGCCGTCGCCTTCACCAGCCCGCAGCGCCTCGGCGCCGCCCTGGGCGCCCGCCAGCCGTGGATCAGACTCGCCGAACCGGCGCTGCGCGCGCTCACCGCGCCGCTCGGTGTGGTCGCCCTCACGGTCGACCCCACGC
>NZ_JASKYR010000494.1:0-7247 GCF_041028215.1 Streptomyces flavofungini | reverse complement strand
GACGCGGACTCCGGCTGCTCGGGGGCCTGTTCGACGATGGTGTGGACGTTGGTGCCGGACAGGCCGAAGGAGGAGATGCCCGCCCGGTGGGGGCGGCCGGTCTCGGGCCAGGGCACGGTGTCGGTGGCCAGGCCGATGCTGCCGCTGCTCCAGTCGACGTGGCTGGAGGGGGTGTCCACGTGCAGGGTGCGCGGGACGGTGCCGTGCCGCATCGCCATGACCATCTTCATGACGCCCGCGATGCCGGAGGCCATCTGGGTGTGGCCGATGTTGGACTTCACCGAGCCGAGCAGCAGCGGCCGGTCGGCGGGGCGGTCCTTGCCGTAGGTGGCGAACAGGGCCTGGGCCTCGATGGGGTCGCCCAGGGCGGTGCCGGTGCCGTGGCCCTCGACCACGTCCACCTCGCCGGGGGTGAGTCCGGCGGCGTCGAGTGCCTGGCGGATGACGCGGGCCTGGGAGGGCCCGTTGGGGGCGGTCAGGCCGTTGGACGCGCCGTCCTGGTTGACGGCGGAGCCGCGGATGACGGCGAGCACGGGGTGCCCGTTGCGGCGGGCGTCGGAAAGCCGCTCGACCAGGACCAGGCCGACGCCCTCGGCGAGGCTCATTCCGTCGGCGCCCTCGGCGTAGGCCTTGCAGCGGCCGTCGGGGGCCATGGCGCGCTGGCGGCTGAAGCCGGTGAAGGCCTGCGGGGTGGCCATGACGCTGACGCCGCCGGCCAGGGCGAGGGTGGACTCGCCGTTGCGCAGCGACTGGCAGGCCAGGTGCAGCGCGACCAGGGAGGAGGAGCAGGCGGTGTCCAGGGTGACCGCCGGGCCTTCGAGGCCGAAGGTGTAGGCCAGGCGCCCGGACATGACGCTGGAGATGGTGCCGGTGATCAGGTGGCCCTCGGCGCCCTCGGAGCTGGCGCCGCCCGCCGTGTAGTCCTGGTAGCTGGCGCCGATGAAGGTGCCGGTGCGGCTGGAGCGCAGGCTCGCGGGGTCGATGCCCGCGCGCTCCATGACCTCCCAGCCGGTTTCGAGCAGGAGCCGCTGCTGCGGGTCCATGGCCAGCGCCTCGCGCGGGGAGATGCCGAAGAACCCGGCGTCGAAGTCGGCGACGTCGTGCAGGAAGCCGCCCTGGGTGGAGTACGTGGTGCCGGGCCGGTCGGGGTCGGGGTCGTACAGGGCGTCGGCGTCCCAGCCGCGGTCGGCGGGGAAGCCGGTGATGGCGTCGCCGCCCGCCGCGACGAGGTCCCACAGGGCCTCGGGCGAGGTGATGCCGCCGGGGTAGCGGCAGCTCATGGCGACGACGGCGATCGGTTCGTCGTCGGCGGCGGCCGTGCCGCGGACGGGTCCCGCGCTCTCCTCGGCGGGCCCGCCGACCAGTTCGCGCAGGTGGCCGACGAGGGTGAGCGGGTCGGGGTAGTCGAAGACCAGGGTGCTCGGCAGGGTGAGGCCGGTGACGGTGGCGAGCCGGTTGCGCAGGTCGACGGCGGTGAGCGAGTCGAAGCCGACGTCGCGGAAGGCACGCCGCTCGGACAGCGTCTCCGGGGAGGCGTGCCCGAGGACGGTGGCGGCCTCGGAGCGCACCAGGTCGAGCAGGAGGCGGTCCTGCTCGCCCGCGGGCAGGGCGCGCAGCCGGGCGGTGAACTCGCCGCCCTCGACGGCGCGGGAGGCGCTCTCCTCGGTCAGGCGCCGCACCTCGGGCACGTCCTCGAAGAGGTCGGTGGGCCGCGAGGAGGTGAAGACCGGGTGGTAGCGGTCCCAGTCGACGTCGGCGACGGCGAGCGCGCCCYGSTCGCCGTCGAGGACCTGCCGCAGTGCGGCGAGTGCCAGCTTGGGGTCCATGAACTCCAGGCCGCTGCGCCGGATCTGGCCGGGGTCGACGCGGCCGAGCTTCATGTCGTCGGCCCAGATGCCCCAGGAGATGGCGGTGCCGTGGGCGCCGCGTGCGCGGCGGTGCTCGGCGAGGGCGTTGAGGTGGGCGTTGGCGGCGACGTAGGCGGCGTGGCGGCCGCTGCCCCACATGCCCGCGGTGGAGGAGTACAGCACGAACGCGTCGAGCTGGTCGTCGTCGAGGAGTTCGTCCAGGTGGGCGGCGCCCGCGGTCTTGGCGTGCACGACCTTGGCGAACGCGTCGAGGCTGGTCTCCTCGATGGACTGGAGCTCGATGACGGCGGCGGTGTGGAAGACGCTGCGGACCGTACGGCCCTCGGCGGTGAGCCCGTCCAGGAGGGCGGCGACGGCGTCACGGTCGGCGACGTCGCAGGCGGCGACGGTCACCGCGCAGCCCCGCTCGGCGAGTTCGGCGACMAGGTCGGCGGCGCCGGGCGCGTCCGCGCCCCGGCGGCTGGTCAGCACCAGGTCGCGGGCGCCCTGGTCGGCGAGCCAGCGGGCCAGGTGCGGGCCGAGGGTGCCGGTGCCGCCGGTGACCAGGACGGTGCCGCGCGGCGTCCACGTACCGGCGCCGGTGGGCGCGGGTGCGGGGGCGRTGCSGCGGGCCAGGTCGCSGGMGCCGCGTWCGGCGAGCTGGTCCTCGCCGCTGGTGCCCGCCAGGAGGGCCGCGAGCCGCTCTCCCGCCCGTCGGTCCAGGCTCTCGGGCAGGTCGATGGTGCCGCCCCAGCGTTCGGGGTGTTCCAGGGCGGCGGTCCAGCCCAGGCCGTGGACCAGGGCCTGGGCGGGCCGGGTGAGGCGGTCGGCGCGTCCGGTGGAGACCGCGCCGCGGGTCAGCGCCCACAGGGGCGCCTCGATCGCGGCGTCGCCGAGCGCCTGCACGAGGACCACGCTCAGTGCGAGGCCGGTGGTCAGCACCGGGTGGGCGGCGCCGATGTCCTCGGCTCCGGCGAGCAGCGACACCACGCCGGACGGCTCCGGCAGGGCGCGCAGGCGCTCCGCGAGGGCGTCCCGGCCGGTGTCGGCGGCGCTCAGCGCCAGGGCCTGGACCTGGGCGCCGTGCGCGGTCAGGGCCTCGGTGACGAAGGTGGTGCACTCGGGGTCGGCGCCGTCGGCGGTGACCAGCAGCCAGGTGCCGTCCAGGGCGGATTCGGGCAGCGTGCCCAGCGGCTTCCAGGTGGCGCGGTAGCGCCAGGAGCCGACGGTGGAGCGGTCGCGGCGCTGCTTGCGCCAGGTGGACAGGGCGGGCAGCAGCGGGGCGAGGGCGTCGCGGTCCAGGTGCAGCCGGGAGGCGAGGGAGTCCACGTCCTCCTGCTCGACCTCGCTCCAGAACTCCGCGTCCGCCGGGTCGCCGTCACCGGTGCCGTGCGAGCGGTTGGCGAGCGCCCACAGGTGCTCGCGCTGGAAGGCGTACGTGGGCAGGGGTGTCCTGCGTGCGTGGGTCCCGGCGTAGACGGCGCTCCAGTCGGCGCGTCCGCCGCGCACCCACTGCTCGGCGAGCGAGGCCAGGAAGCGGGCGGTATCGCCCTGGTCGCGGCGCAGGGTGCCGACGGCGGCGATCTGGCGGCCGGTGTCCTCGGCGGTGGCCTGGACGGCCATGGTCAGCACCGGGTGCGGGCTGATCTCGACGAAGACGGTGTGCTCGCGGTCGAGCAGGGTGCGCACGGTCTCCTCGAAGCGGACCGTCTGGCGCAGGTTGCGGTACCAGTAGGCGGCGTCCGTGCGGGCGGTGTCCAGGAGTTCACCGGTGACGGTGGAGTGGAAGGGCACCCGGGCGGCGTTCGGCGTCACGGGGGCGAGCGCGTCGAGGAGTTCTTCCTCGATGCGTTCGACCTGCGCCGAGTGGGAGGCGTAGTCCACGGCGACGCGGCGGGCGCGCAGGTCGCGGCCGGTGAACTCGGCGTGCAGGGCGTCCAGCGCCTCGGGGGTGCCGGAAAGGACCACGGAGCGCGGCCCGTTGACGGCGGCGACGGACACCGCGCCGTCGTAGGGGGCGAGGTACTCCTCGGCCTCGGCGGCGGAGATCTGGACGGACATCATGCCGCCCGCTCCGGCCAGGACGCGGCCGATGGCCTGGGAGCGCAGGGCGACGACGCGGGCGCCGTCCTCCAGGGAGAGGGCGCCGGAGACGACGGCGGCGGCGATCTCTCCCTGGGAGTGGCCGATGACGGCGTCGGGGGTGACGCCGTGGGCGCGCCACAGCTCCGCGAGGGAGACCATCACGGCCCAGGTGGCGGGCTGGACGACGTCGACGCGGTCCAGGGTGGGGGCGCCCTCCGCCTGGCGGATGACATCGGTCAGCGACCAGTCGGTGAACGCGGCCAGGGCGGCGGCGCACTCGTGGAGGCGTTCGGCGAAGACGGGTGAGGTGTCGAGGAGTTCGGCGCCCATGCCGGCCCACTGCGAGCCCTGGCCGGGGAAGACGAACACGGTGCGCCCGTCGGTGTCGGCGGTGCCGTGGACGACCTGGGCGGTGGACTCACCGGCGCCGAACGCGGTGAGCGCCTCGGCGAGCGCGGCGGTGTCCTGGCCCAGGGCGACGGCCCGGTGCTCCAGGACGGAGCGGGCGGTGATCAGGGTGTGACCGACGTCGCTGGGGTGCGGCGCGGTGGCGCCGGTGACGTGCGCGGCGAGGTTGGCGGCCTGCTCGCGCAGGGCGGCTGGGGCGGCGGCGGACAGCACCCAGGGCAGGGTGCCGCCCGTCGGCAGGGCCGGTGCGGGTGCCGCATCGGCCTCCTTCAGCGGGGGCGCCTGCTCCAGGACGGCGTGCGCGTTGGTGCCGCTGATGCCGAAGGAGGACACCGCGCAGCGCAGCGGCCGGTCCTCCCGGCGCCACCCGGTGTTCTCGGTGATCAGGCGGACGGTGCCGGTGGACCAGTCGATGTGGCTGGAGGGCTCATCGGCGTGCAGGGTGCGCGGCAGCTCGCCGTGGCGCATCGCCTGCACCATCTTGATGACACCGGCGACGCCCGCGGCGGACTGGGTGTGGCCGATGTTGGACTTCACCGAGCCGAGCAGCAGCGGGTGCTCGGGGTCGCGGCCCTGGCCGTAGGTGGCCAGCAGGGCCTGGGCCTCGATGGGGTCGCCCAGGGCGGTGCCGGTGCCGTGCGCCTCGACGGCGTCGACGTCGGCGGTGGTGAGTCCGGCCGCGTTCAGGGCCTGGCGGATGACGCGGACCTGGGAGGGCCCGTTGGGGGCGGTCAGGCCGTTGGACGCGCCGTCCTGGTTGATGGCCGAGCCGCGCACGACGGCCAGGACCTCGTGGCCGTTGCGGCGGGCGTCGGAGAGCCGCTCAAGGACGAGCATGCCGATGCCCTCGGCGAGGGTCATGCCGTCGGCGCCCTCGGAGAAGGCCTTGCAGCGCCCGTCGCGGGCCAGCGCCCGCTGCCTGCTGAAGGCGATGAACGGCATCGGGTTGGTCATGACGGTGGCGCCGCCCGCCAGGGCGAGGGTGGACTCGCCGTTGCGCAGCGACTGGCAGGCCAGGTGCAGCGCGACCAGGGAGGAGGAGCAGGCGGTGTCGACGGTGACCGCCGGGCCCTCAAGGCCGAAGGTGTAGGCCAGTCGCCCGGACAGGACGCTGGGGCTGGAACCGGTGACGGCGTGGCCCGCGGAGCCGTCGTCCATGCCGACGCCGTAGTCCTGGTAGGTGGAGCCGATGAAGGTGCCGGTGGGCGTGGAGTGCACCGCGGCGGGGTCGATCCCGGCGTGCTCGAACGCCTCCCAGGTGGTTTCGAGGAGCAGCCGCTGCTGCGGGTCCATGGAGACCGCCTCGCGCGGCGAGATGCCGAAGAACCCGGCGTCGAACTCGCCCGCGTCGTGCAGGAAGCCGCCCTGCGTGGAGTACGTGGTGCCGGGCCGGTCGGGGTCCGGGTCGTACAGGGCGTCGGCGTCCCAGCCCCGGTTGAGGGGGAAGTCGGAGATGGCGTCGGTGCTGTCGGCGACCATCTGCCAGAACGCGTCGACGCCGCGGACGCCGCCGGGGAAGCGGCAGCTCATGCCGATGATGGCGATCGGCTCGTCGGTGGCGCCGGGTCCGGCGGCGGGCGCGGCGGCGGCGTCGGCGGTGCCGAGCAGCTCGCCGCGCAGGTGCCGGGCGAGGGCGACGGGGTTGGGGTAGTCGAAGACCAGGGTGGTGGGCAGGGTGAGCCCGGTCAGGGCGGCGAGGCGCTTGCGCAGTTCCACGGCCGTCAGCGAGTCGAACCCGGCGTCGCGGAAGGCCCGCTTGGCGGGCACGCCCTCGGCGGAGGTGTGGCCGAGGACGACGGCCGCCTCGGCACGCACCAGGTCGAGCAGCAGCCGCTCCTGCTCGTCGCCGGTGAGTCCGCCGAGCCGTCCCGCCAGCTCACCGGCCGTGCCGGAGGCGCCGGGGGTGCCGGGGGTGCCGAGCGCGGCGACGGTGTCGATGGCGTCGAACAGGCGGCTGGCGCGGGCGGCGGTGAAGACCGGGTGGTACTGCTCCCAGTCGACGTCGGCGACGGTGACGGTGCTCTCGTCGCGTACGACGGCGCGGCGCAGTTCGGCCATGGCGGTCTCGGGGCGCAGCAGCCGCAGGCCGGTGCGCTCGATGCCCTCGGAGACCGAGCGGTGGGTGCTGGCCATGCCGACCTCGGCCCAGGGGCCCCAGGCCACGGAGGTGGCGGTGAGGCCGCGCGAGCGGCGGTTCTCGGCGAGCGCGTCGAGGTAGGCGTTGGCGGCGGCGTAGGCGCTCTGGCCCGCGCTGCCCCACACTCCGGCGACGGAGGAGACCAGGACGAAGAAGTCCAGGTCCCGCTCGCCGAGGAGGGCGTCGAGGTGGGCGGCGCCGAGGGTCTTGGCGGCCATCGCGGCGGCGACGTCAGCCAGCGGGGTGGCGGCGAGCGGCGCGGCCTGGCCGACGCCCGCGGCGTGCACGACACCGGTGAGGGGCGCGTCGTCGGGGACGCCGTCGAGCACCGCGGCCAGGGCGTCGCGGTCGGCGGCGTCGCAGGCGGCGAGGGTGACGCGGGTGCCGAGTTCCTCCAGTTCGGCGCGGAGTTCGGCGGCGCCGGGGGCGTCGGGGCCGCGGCGTCCGGTGAGGATCAGGTGGGCGGCGCCGGACCCGGCCAGCCAGCGGGCGGTCTCGGCGCCGAGGCCGCCGGTGCCGCCGGTGACCAGGACGGTACCGGTGGCCGTGAAGGCGTCCTCGCGGGGCAGGTCGTCGCCGGGGTGGCGCACGACGCGGCGGGCGAGGGTGCCCGCGGCGCGGACGGCGAGCTGGTCCTCGCCCTCATGGGTGGCGAGCACACTCACCAGGCGCTGGACGGCCGGTGCTTCGAGGCTCTGCGGCAGGTCGACAAGGCCGCTGAACTGCTCGGGGCGCTCCAGGGCCGCGGCCCGGCCAAGTCCCCAGGCGGT
>NZ_JASKYR010000493.1:0-6331 GCF_041028215.1 Streptomyces flavofungini | reverse complement strand
GCCGAAGGTGAGGCGCACCGCCTCCGACAGGCCACGGCGGGTGCCGCGTACGCGGTGCAGGGCGGCCGCCGCCGCCACGGCGGCCCGCAGCCCGGCCTCGGATTCGCTGCCGTCGGTCTCCGCGCCGACCCAGGTGCCGAGCCACTGGACGAAGTCGGCGGGGGAGAGCGCGGGGTCGAAGTAGGTGTCCAGGCAGTCCAGGACGTTCAGGATCGGCGCGAGGACGTCGTCGAGACCCGCGATGAACCGCTGGGCGAGATCGTCGTCGGCGAAGAGGGCGGGCAGCATGGCGCCGATGGGCGCGGAGGAGCCGAGGCCGTCGATGGAACCCCTCACCGCGCGCCTCCCGGCCCCGGGCGGCGCCTCATGCGGCGTCCCCGATCACGCGGACGCGGTGGTCGAAGGAGAACGCCAGGGCGGACGGTTCCAGGTCGATGCGGTCGGTGGGTTCGCCGCGCTTGCCGGTCAGCGGGTCGGCGGGGTGCAGGACGACCTCGTCGACCAGTTCCACGCCGGGGACGCGCTGGAGGACGGCGAAGACCTCGCCCGCCTGGACCGGCCGCCCGAAGGGCCAGCCGCGGCCGTCGGTGCCGCCGGTGAGCGGGTCGAGGTGGCGGTACAGGGCGTCGTGGGCCGCGCGCCGTACCCGGTCGGTCTCCACCCCGCGGAAGGCGTGGACGGTGGCCACCACGGTCACGCCCTGGTAGTACGGCGGGCCCACGGCGAGCCGGGTGCCGATCAGGCGGCGCTCGTCGAGGTGCCGGGTGATGCGCCGCAACAGGGCGTCGTCGGGCACGAGTTGCTCGAAGCGGAGCCGCCCGCCGGGGTCGGGCACCGCCTGCGGCACCACCAGTACGCGCACCGCGTAGGCGCCGTGGTCGTCCGGGCGGCTCTCCAGGCAGGTGATACGGGCGGTCTCCGGCGCGGCGCGGCGGGCGAGTTCCTCGTAGTCGCGCAGGGTCACGGCGCGCTCCTGGGCGCGCAGCGTGATGGGCGCCCGCAGCTTGGCCTCCTCGACCGTCTCGCCGTCGACACCGCCGCGCGCGGCCTCGCGGTTGACGACCTCGGAGATGTACGGGATGGAGGTGCGCAGCACGCGGATCGCGCCGCGCGCCACATTGCCGTAGCGGCCGCCGCCGGTGCGGTAGCGGCGGGCCCGGATGACGGCGCCCTTGGGGGCGACGAGGCCGTACTGGCGCAGCGAGCCGTCCGCTTCGCGGACCGCGGGCCCGAAGGCGATGTCGCCGGTGGTGGCGTCCAGGGTGATGTGCCGGTCGTGCGGGCCGGACTCGGCGAAGTGCGGGACCACCCGCCAGTCCTGCCAGCCGTCGTGCTCGGCGGTCTGGAGGAGGACCGGCGGGTCGTCGCCGACGACGGGCGCGTGGGCGAGCCGGAGGCGCTGGCCGGGCAGTCCGGTGGCCTCGCCGAGCGCCTCGTCGGACACCGTCTCGGCGTGCACGACGCGGGTGGTGCCACCGACCGTGCAGGCCGCCGCCGAGCGCACGGTGGGGGAGGTGGTGTAGAAGGGCTGGCCGGCCAGCGGCTCGGTGACGCGGCAGCGCAGCCAGCCGCCCTCGTGGCCGCCGTTGCGGGACAGGATGTGGCCGCCGGGGACGTGCAGGAGGACTTCGCCGGGCCGGTTGAGGCCCCCGGTGCCGTCCCGGTGCACTTCGCAGCTCTGCCAGCCGTCGGCCGTCCAGGCCTCCCAGAGCAGCGGCGGCTGACGCGGGTCGACGCCGACACCGTCGACGCGGCTGTCCAGTTCGAGGGCGAGGACGCCGTGCGGGACGGCCGCGGTCAGGCCGAACAGCATGCTGTCGCCGGGGCGCGGCGACGGCGAGAAGCAGGTGACGTCGTTGCCCTCGGCGAGGTCGGCGCTCCGGTCGGCGGCGGCCTCGCCCCTGTGCTGCGCCACCAGGCGGTCGAGGCCGCAGGGGACGATGTCCAGGGCGCGTTCGGTGGCGAAGACGACGCCGTCCTCGCGCTCCGTGCGCAGGGTGGTCACCTCGGTGCCGACCGGTACCGGGACGGTCTCCTCGCGGGGCGCGGACAGCCAGAAGGTGACGTCGGTGCGGGCCGCGGTCGGCGGGAAGAGCGTGATGCCGACGAGGTCGAGGAAGGCCAGGTGGTTCTTCTCCGGGACGCGGTTGAGGCGGTAGACGATCTGGTCGGCCATGTGGGCGACCGTCTCGACGAGGGTGACGCCGGGGTCGGAGACGTTGTGGTCGGTCCACTCCGGGGCGCGCTGCTGGATGAAACGCTTGGCGTCGTCGACGAACTGCTGGAAGCGGCGGTCGTCGAGGTTGGGGGAGTGCAGGGGCATCAGAGGTCGCTTTCGGGGGAGCCCGCGGGGCCGTCGGACGTCTCCGCGGCGCCCGGCTCCTCGTGGGAGGGAATGACGTAGAAGGGGAAGACGAGGCTGCGCGGGTTGTTCGTGCCGCGGATGGCGTAGCGGACGTCGATGTGCAGCACGCTCTGGTCGGTGCCGGTGCTGACCTCCACGTCCCGCACCTCGATGCGCGGCTCCCAGCGGTCCAGGCTCAGATACACCTCGTGCTGGATGCGGCCCGCGGTCTGCTCGTTGACGGGCGCGAAGACCAAGTCGTGGATGGCGCAGCCGAACTCCGGGCGCATGGGCCGTTCACCGGGCGCGGTGGCGAGGACGAGCCGGATGGCCTCCTCGATCTCGCGCTCCCCGCTGACCAGGGCGATGCCGCCGGTGGGGCTGATCCGCAGGGGGAAGGCCCAGCCGGAGCCGACGAACTGTTCGGACATCAGCGGTCACCGGTCCTCTTCTGCCGCTCGCGCGGGCGGGGTCGGATGCGTCATCACAGCGGCAGGGGCTTTCCGTTGAGCCGGAAGAGGCCGGTGACATTGACCTGGGCACCGGTCAGGGCCGCCAGGGCGGCGGAGGTGACCGACACGGGCCCGGCCGCACTGAGGGACGCGGCGCCCGCCGCGCTGATGCTCACCAGGCCCGCCGCCTTGACGTTGAAGAACGACGAGGTGACGGTGAACCCGCTGGGCGCGGTCACGTTCGTCGTCGTGCCGCTGCGGATCGAGAGGAGCCCGCCGCTCTTGATGGTCAGGTTGCGCCGGGCGCTCAGTTCGAGGTCGGTGCCCGCCTTGACGGACACCGAACGGCCTCCGGTGATCTTGACGGCGCCCTTGCTGTCCACGGTGATCTCGGTCTCGGCGCGGTCCAGGCTGATGGTCAGCCTGCCGTCCCCCGAGGCGATGCGCACGCCTTGTTTGCTGCCGCCGGTGGGCTGGCTCAGCAGGTCGATGCGGTTGCCCCTGCGGTCGGACAGGGTGTGGCGGCTGGCCTGGTTGCGGGCCCCCGAGTACAGCGGAGCGTCCTTGACGGCGGTCGGCTCGTCCCGTCCGTTGTAGAGCCCGCCGATCACGAACGGATGGTCCAGGGCGCCCCGGTCGAAGCCGACGAGCACCTCGTCCCCCACGTCCATCGGGAAGATGCCGCCCCCGCGCTGCCCGCCGAGCTGCACGCACCGCGTCCAGTCGCTGACGTAGGTGTCGTCGAGCCAGGGGAACTTCAGCTTGACGCGGCCCTGGCCGCCCTTGACGTCCACATCGGTGACGACGGCGTTGGCCACGCCCGGCAGCCGGGGCACGCTCTCGGTGCCGCCCGAGGTCAGGCCGTACAGCGAACGCCACTGACGGCCGCTGACGGTGACCCAGGACTCATAGCGGCGACCGTTGCCGAAGACGTGCCGTACCGAGGTGGTCGTGTACTTGCCCTGGAAGGGCGTGCCGACGTCTGCCAGGGCAACGGGCACTCCGGGCCGCAGTTCGGGACTGCCGTGGACGACGACCTCCAGCTCGGAGAAGGAGGAGGAGACGTCATCGAAGAGCGCCTTCGCGGAGCTCTCGGCCTCGGCCGCCTTGTCGTAGGGCGTCCCGGTCTGCACGAGGCGCGACTTCTTGAAGGCACCGGCCGCCTTGGCGGGGGTGGTGCCGATGGTGAAACCCGGGTCGGTCACTGTGCGCGAGGTCTCCACGATCTCCCGCGCGGTCGCCACGTCCCAGCCGCGCGTCTCGACCTCGCTGACCTGGTCTGCGGCGGTCACCGCGGTCCGCAGCCGCAGGATGTCGACGCCGGACTTCAGCACCAGGGGCACCGTGTCGCTGCTCGTGTCCGGCGAGGGTGCGCCGGAGGACGGCTTGGGCGGTACGAAGTTGAACTTACCGTCGGCGTCCAGATGCACGATCATCTTGTTCTCGTCGGCCAGCCGGGCGATGAAGTCCCAGTCGGTCACATTGGCCTGGCTGATGAACTCGTAGCGCCTGCGGCAGGAGCCGATCCTGCCGATGGGCACACCCGCCTGCGCGGCCAGGGTCCTGACGATGGAGGAGGCGGTCTCGTCCGTGTACGCGGCCACCCGGCGCTGGCGCAGGAAGCGGTGCCCGTAGTCGTAGCCGCGGATGACGGTGAAGGTGCCCGCGCCGTCGTAGTCGGCCTCCAGCGCGGTGACTTCGCCGGTCAGCAGCGGATCGCCGTTGCCGCTGCCGTCCGCCACCGGGGTGATGACGACCTTCGTACCAAACCTGATCCTGAGATCATCGATGATCTCCCGCTTGGGGTCACGAAAAGTCAGCCGGAACGCGGCGGGCACCCCGAACCCCTGGTCGACCCACCCGTCGACGAGCTTCTCGGCGACGTCCGGAAGCAGTTCGGACCCGCCGACCCTGACGTTGATGATGCTGGAGAACGCTGTGTGTGCCATCAGCGGCGCACCTCCTGGGGAGCGGGCAGCAGGAGCTCGGCCCCCGCGGTCAGACGGGAGGGGTCATCGATGTCGTTGGCCTCGGCGATGGCACGCCACACGGTGGCGTCCCCGTACTCGCGCCACGCCAGCGACGGCAGCGAGTCCCCGGCCACCACCCGGTGCACGCGCCGCGCGGTGAGCGCCCCCGACGTCGGGTTCTGCCGGGCCGTGGCCTGGGGAATCTCGTGCAACTGCAGCTGACAGGTGGCCCGGATGGGAATCCCCGTCGTGCCGAACAGCGTGTACGAGGCCTGCACGGAGCTGACGTACGCGGTGAAGCGCGCCGTCGCGAACGACCCCCACTGGAAGACCACCCACGGCGGCGACGGCTGGTCGGCCGCCTTGCTCCTGGCGGTCACCCCGCAGCAGCTCAGCAGCGACTCGACCTTCTTGAGCACCGTGTTGTCCGTCGGCTTGTCGGAGGTGTCCAGGAAGACCTCCACGCTCATCTCGCGCGCCTCCGACCCCATGAACTGCGCCTTCGCCCCCTCGCGCACCGCCGCGGCGGGGGTCATCGTCCACTGGGCGCGGCGGCCGAGCGACAGCTGCGCGGGGTTGAAGTCAAAGCTGAACGTCTTCATGAGCGCTCCCGGCGTGGTGCTCTTGCCGAGGGGTGGCTCGTGTATCGCGATGCTGGCGCGTACCAGGCTCTTGCCCGCGCCTCTGCTCTGCGGCATGGGGTGTGTCTCCCGCTCCTCTTGCTTCCGCTCGGTCCTGTTGCCAGCCCTGTGGCCGACGACTCGTCAGTCCGTGAACCCGTGGTGCGCGATCTCCAGGACCTCCGTGGCGACCGCCGGATTGCTGGGATTGAGGGTGGGTCCCTGCCAGCTCACGGGCAGCACATCGATCAGCCCCCAGCGGGCCACCTCCGACCCGTCGGCGCGCAGCGCCGCGATCTCCGCGGTGGGCCGCTTGATGCCCGTCTGCACGGAGGAGATCCACTTGGCGACCTTCGCGGTCTCCGGGGTGAGCGGACGGGTCAGCCGGATGGTGGAGAAGGTGACGCGCGAGGGCAGCTGCCACACGAATCCGTTGTTCCCGCCCTCCTGGCGGTGCTCCACCTCGACCTGGGATGAGAGGCCGTCACATCCGTTGAAGTAGCCGAGGCTCTCGCCGTCGATGGAGAGGGAGAACCAGATCGTGGAACCCGGGTCCTGGCGGGGCATCGGGGAGGCGCCTTTCTGTTCGTGCACGGGGCGAGCGGTGCTCGGATGGAGCGGACGGGAAGGGTCAGTCGGAGCGGACGGGACGGGTCAGTAGCGGTCGTCGCGGAGTCTGCCGATCCGTTCGCGGTCCATGCGGAGTTCGGTACGGATCAGCCGGGTGATGCGGCCGACCATCTGATGGGCCAGCTCGTCGAGCTGGAAGTCCGTGAGCTTCTTCGGATCGAAGGCGCCTTCGGGTACGTGGGTGCAGCCGGGCGGCGGTCCGCCCGAGGAGCCCTGTCGGCTCCGTTCGTCGATCGCCACCGAGGCACTGCCGGTGGCCTCGGCGTACGAGGGCGGATCGACGCGGGTGACGTGCGTCGGGCSGCCGACTCGKRG
>NZ_JASKYR010000492.1:0-6193 GCF_041028215.1 Streptomyces flavofungini | reverse complement strand
GTCCTGGGGGGACCCGACGGGGCTCGTGCGAGGGCTCCTACTGCCGCCAGACGCAGTGCAGCGCCAGAGCGGACCGACCGCCGGGGGCACACGGCCCGCCCTCGCGGTGGTCTCCCCCGCACGGACGCCCGAACGCGGCGGCGTCCCGCGCCCCGTGCACGGTGCCGCTGTCGTCCAGCGCGGCAGCCGTGTCACCGGAGTCGGCGCGCGGCCGGTCCACACTGTGGTCGAAGTGACTGTCGGCGCGGTAGTCGTGCCCGGGCGAGCGCTGAGTGCCGTCCGCGGCGCCGGGCCGGTGGGCGCCTTCGCCGGTGCCGGGATGGCCCTCACCCGAGCAGACGGCGGCCGCGATCGTCGTGTGCGGGCCGGTGAACGTGGCGCCGTGCACGCCGCCCGCCAGGTGGGCCGCGAGCAGCAGCACGAGGCCGAACAGCAGGGCCCCGTGCCCCGTCCGGCCCGTGGGAGCCTCACCGATCCACGACCTGATCACGAGCACACCGTACTCGCCCGGCCACTCAAGGTCACATCGGCGCGGCCTCGCACTGGCCGAAACCCGCGCCGCCGCCGACTAAGATCATCTTCCGTCCCGCCGCCCCCGCACTGCGCTCCCCGCACTGCACGAAGAGAACTCGGATACGCGCGATGGCTGATGGAGAGACCACGCACTTAGGCACGCGCGCGGCCCGCCGCGTCCTGGCCGAACGCTGCCGGGCGATCACCACCGCCCGATGGTTCGCCGTCGCGGTGTTCGCGCTCATCCTCTCCAACGCCGCGGTCCTCGGCGTCGAGACCTACGTGGGCGTCGTGCACCGCTGGCACGAGCAACTCAAGCTCGTGGAGCACGGGTTCCTGGCCCTGTTCACGCTGGAGATACTCCTGCGCGCCGCCGCGCACGCCGACCGCCCGCGGGACTTCTTCCGCGACCCGTGGAACCTCTTCGACCTCGCCGTGGTCCTCTGCGCGTTCCTGCCCGTCGTACGCGAGAACGCGACCGTACTGCGGCTGCTGCGGCTGGCCCGCGTGCTGCGTACCGCACGCTTCCTGCCGCAACTGCGCATCGTCCTGGTGGCGGTGGGCCGCAGCCTGCCCGGCACGGTGAGCTTCCTGTTCGTGGGCGCACTGCTGCTGTACGTGTACGCGATGGTGGGCTGGGTCTTCTTCGCCGACGAGGACCCCGAGCACTTCGGTTCCATCGGCCGCGCCATCCTCACGCTCTTCCTCCTGATGACCCTGGACGGTCTGGGCGACGCGGTCCGCGCGGGCCTTGAGATCTCCCGCTGGAGCATCGTCTACTACGCCTCCTACGTCCTGCTCGCCTCCTTCGTCCTGGTCAACGTCCTCATCGGTGTCGTGATCACCTCCCTCGACGAGGCCAGGGACATGGAGCGGGACGCCGCCACGCACGACCCCGCGGATCCCGCCGAGCCCGGCGCCGACCCCGCCGACCAGGTGCGCGCCCGCATCGCGGCGGCGCGGCGCGCCCTGGACGAACTGGAGGAGAGCCTCACCCCGTAGGGTTCCCGGTCGGAGCGCGTGCGTCGGCAGTCATGCCAGTCAAGGGGGAACGCAGTGAGGACGACAGGGACGACCGGGACGAACACCCTGCTGTGGTCGGCGTCGGTCCCCGTGGTGACCCTGGCGGGCACCCTGCTCGGCCTGTACACCTGGATGTGGATCGGCATCGTCTGCACACTGGCAGCCGCCGCTGCCGCCGCCATCGTGGCCGGGGGCGTATGGCACCGGGCGGGTGCCGCGGTCGTCGCGACCGGTACCACCATGGCGCTCGGGCTCTTCGGGGCGAGCACCCTGCACGAGGGCTGCCTCAAACGGTTCGGCGAGCGGGTCGACGCAGTCGTCGTCGACACCGGGCAGCACACCAACGCCAAGGGTACGGAGCTGGACATCTGCCGGGTGGTCGACACCTCGGGCGCGGTACAGGACCTGGGCAACACGGAGAACTGCTATGGGCAGTTCAAGCCGAAGCAGCACGTCGTCCTCTACAAGGACCCGCTCGGCGGCATGGCCTCCTGGGTCGAGGCCACGGACGACCGCGGCCTCGAACCCATCAGCCTGTGGGCCACCGGCGGCCTGTCCGTCCTCACCCCGGCGGCGCTGGGCTACGCGGGGACGCGGCGGCTCTCGGACGCGGAGTCGGACGCCAAGAGGGTCCGCAGGAGCCGACGCAACCGTGCTGGCGCACGAACTTCCACGTCACCCCGTTGATGACACCGGCCGGTGACCGCCCGTCAGAGGGACTCGACCCGTACCCGCTCGCTCGCCTTGTCCGAGAGGAACGCCGCCATCCGGCGCCCCTCCTCCGCGACCTCCTCGCGCTCCGCCCGGGAGAAGCGCCGCAGGGGCGTCACCACGACGGTGTCCTCCCGCACGGTCCAGGTGGCGGCCACCCGGCCGTCGACCAGGGCCACCCGCTCCCCGGCGACGGAGAGGCCACGGTGGGCGTCGTCGATGAGGCGGGTGCGGTCGTCGTAGCCGAGGATCGCGTTGTCGAAGGCGGGCAGGAAGCGCACCGGGGCCGGGGTGTCGGCGGCCGGGCGCGGTGCGTCGGGGAGGTCGAGCAGTTCGCGCCCGCGCTCGTCGCGGAAGGAGACCAGTTCCGGGCGGAGGGCGGCGATCGCGGCCGGCAGTCCGGCGAGGCCGCTCCAGGCGCGCAGGTCGGCGGTGGCGGCGGGGCCGAAGGCGGCCAGGTAGCGGCGCGCCAGGGCCTGGCCGACCGGGTCGGAACCGTCCGGGGTGAGCGGGTCGGGGTCGCGGCCGAGCCAGGTGGCGAGGGGGAGGTTGCGCACCCCGGCCCTGGTGCGCCACAGGCCGCGCGGCGGCATCTGCGCCATGGGCACGAGCCCCGCGATGAGCATCTCGCCCAGGGCGCGCGGCGCCGCGGCGGGCCAGCGGTCGGCGAGCGCCCGCGTGAGTTCGGCCATGGAGCGCGGCTCGCCGTCGGCGAGGACCGCGCGGCCCGCGGCGGCCAGCTCGTCGAGGTCGATGCCGGCGAGGTCGGAGCGGTAGACGCCGAGCACCCGCTGGCGCAGCATCGCGTCGTGCCGGGCCCGCCAGGCCAGGGTGTCCTCCGCGGTGACGAGGTGGACGGTGCGGCGCATGAGGTGCGTACGTACCGCCTGCCGCCCGACGACGAGGTCGTCGAGGCTGCCCGGCGCGAAGCCGCGCAGCCTCGACCACAGTCCGACGAAGGGCTCCTGCGGTTCCTGCGCCTGGAGCCCGCACAGGTGCGCGACGGCGTCCAGGACCGGCATGTCGGCGCGGTCGAGAAGCAGTTGCCTGGCGAGGGTGGCACGGCCGAGGGCGCGGGCGTCGAGGACGGTCATCGGGCTGCTCCTGGAAATCTCTGTCGGCTCGGCTCAGCGCACGGCGGAGCGTCGCGGAGGGTCTGCGACGCACCGCCGCTGGGTCGGGGGCCACGATTCCAGGGATTGCGGTCAGCTTCTGTCCGCCACGTCAGGTCCGGGCCCGCTCAGATCGCGATGGACTGCTGGAGCCACCTGCTGACGCGGTACGGGAGCCACCAGGCGTGGGAGCCGATGTCCAGGACGAGCTGTTCGCTGCGGAAGTCGTCCAGGACGGCCGGGGGGACGGTGTCGGCCGGGGTGCCGTAGTCGAGGTGGCCGATGGCCGTCTCGTACTCCGGTTCGTCGGCGGTGAAACGGCGCAGCTCGCCCCAGCGGCGGTCGCGGATCTGGATGAAGCCGGGCCCTTTGCGCCACAGGCACTTGCACAGGTAGTGGCCGCGCCGCCAGAGGCGCAGTGACTCCTCGGCGTCGGCCGGGCCGAGGAGCGCGGTGGGCGGCTGGAGGTGGCTGAGGACGCGCCAGCTCTCGCCCGCGTCCGGGGCGAGCCGCAGCTCCCACTCGACCATGACCGCCCGCGCGGTCAGATCCCGTACGAGGGAGAGGCCGTACAGCGCGGCGGCCGGGTCCACGGTGTCGGCGAGGTCCACGGGGGCGGGCAGGCGGACCCTGCGGGCGCCCAGGTCCCACAGGCGTTCGGCCTGGCCGCGGGCCGGTCCGGGCAGCGGCACCTCGCCCAGGGACATCCCCGGCAGCTCGCAGGCGGCGGGGTCGTAGTCGCGCCAGGCCAGGAGCGTGGGCGTGGTGAGGGTGGCGGTCATCGGGCTCCTTCGGACGTGGGCGGGGGATCAGGCCGGTTCGGGGACGGCGGCACCGTCCTCGGCGGCGGACGCGGCGACGGTGTCCTCGGCGTGGATGTGCCGCATGAAGTCGAGGCGCAGCAGGTCCTCGTTGACCGCGGCCGGGGCGATGTGCACGTACTGGCCCGCGTCGGCGAAGACGATGCCGAGGGTGAGCCAGGAGTCCAGGAGCTCTTGGACGTCGGCCTCGGTGCGGGCGGTGCCGGTGACCCGGGCCGCTGCCTTGCGCGTCAGTGCCTGGACGCTGTGGGGCTGGTCGAGGAGGCGGAAGAGGGTCAGTTCGAAGGGGTCGGTCAGTTCCATGGCGCGCCAGTCGAAGGTGCGGCGGCGGCTGACCAGGACGATGCGGTCGCCGTGGTCGTCGTGGGTCAGGCGCGCGTCGGTGTGGTGCTTCTTCCAGTCGGCGAGGGCGCTGTTGAGCGCGCCGACGGTGGGTTCGCCGATGCCGCGGGCGGGCGCCTCGAAGACGTAGGCCATGCCGTACAGCTCTTCTTCGGGCAGGTCGTAGGTGAACCGGTAGTGGGCCTCGGGGCGCAGTCCGGTGAAGCCCAGTTCGGGGCGCTCGAAGTAGGGGCTGAAGCGTTCGATGGCGATACGGGCGGAGAGGTCGACCGGCGGGTCGAGGTGTTCCAGGGCCGGTATCTGGGCGATGACGGGGTCGTAGTCCTCGGCGCTCTCGCCGGGGAAGCCGTGCAGGTAGTTCCAGGCGACGGAGAGGCCGGTCTCGGCGCCGTCGCGCAGCATGCGGACGTTCTGGCAGCCGCTCACGCCCTTGTCCATCAGGTCGAGGACCCGGCTGTTGAGGCTCTCGATGCCGGGCTGTACGTAGATGAGTCCGGCGTCGGCGAGGGTGCGGAGCTGGCCGCGCTTCATGTTGGCCTTGATCTCGATGTGCAGGCGCAGGTCGTAGCCGCTGTCGATGATGCGGGGCAGCACGGTGGTGAGGTAGCGCATGTCGAGGATGTTGTCGACGACGTACATGTCCAGAACGCGGTGGCGGCGGGCCAGGTCCATGATCTCTTCGTAGAAGGTGTCCGGGCTCTTGGAGCGGAACTCCATGAACGAGCCGTTGAGCCCGCAGAAGGTGCAGTGGTGCTTCTCGCCCCACCAGCAGCCGCGCGCGCCCTCGACGACGAGTTTGGGCTCCACCCAGTTGCGGGCCACGGAGGCGGCGAGGCGTTCGAAGTAGCCGCTGTAGTCGGGCGGCAGGATCGCGGCGGGCGGCAGCGGCCGGGTGGCCATGGCGTTGGCGACGCTTCGCCCGGTGGCATCGCGGTGGCACAGTCCGGAGATGTCGTCCAGCGGTGTCCCTTGCGTGAGCGCGGTGAGCAGGGCGGGGAAGGCGGCCTCGCCCTCGCCGCGCACGACGTGGTCGACGAAGGGGAAGTTGCGGTGCACGGTGGCGCCCTGTTCGCCGTCGCAGTTGGCGCCGCCCATGACGGTGACGATGTGCGGGGCGAGTTCCTTGACGCGGCGGGCGGCGGCGAGCGCGGCGGTGTTCTGCTGGAAGGTGGAGGTGAAGCCGACGACGTCGGGCCCGTCCGCCACGATCTGCTGGGCGATGCTCTCGACGAACTCGGGGACGATCCGGTGCAGCTCGCGCGTCATCCGCATGCGCGCGGACTTCAGCTTCCCGGTCATCGTGGTGGTGAACTCCTCCTCGCGCCACTCGGGGTCGTCGTAGAGGGCGGAGGAGAAGACCCAGTCGCCGCAGCCCATGAAGTACGAGGAGAGGGCGTAGTACTCGTAGTCGTCACCGGTGAACTCGGTGCGCTCGGTGATCCAGTCGGTGAACATGAGGTTGGCGTGCAGCACGTCGGCGGTGGCGCCGGGGACGCGCTCGTCCACGCTGCGTTTGAGGATGCCCAGGGCCAGCGACGGCAGGTCGATGGGCGACCAGGGCATGTTGACCAGCAGTACGCGCACGGGCGCTCTCCTCCTGCGGCAGGGGCTGTGGGTAGGGGGCGTGGTCCCCCGCCCATGAAGTACGAGGAGAGGGCGTAGTACTCGTAG